>JAOUIN010000056.1 GCA_029883965.1 Betaproteobacteria bacterium | reverse complement strand
TGCGGACGACGATGTACTGCAATGTCTGGAATGGGCTGCCAGGCTGCATGAAATCGGGATCCCGGTGGCGTACAGCGGCTATCACAAGCACTCGGCCTATATTCTCAGCAATGCCGACATGCCCGGGTTCTCGCGTGAAGAGCAGGAACGTCTGGCGCTGCTGGTCCTGAGCCACCGCCGGTCGCTCAGGAAATCACGCGAGACTCTGCCCGATGACGATGACCGGCTGGTGGTGCTCGCGCTGCGGCTGGCCGTGCTGCTGTGCCGGGCGCGGCGCGATGTACGTTTCCCGCCGCTCGACATCAAGGTCCAGAGCGAACGCATACGCCTGGCCTTTGATCCGGCATGGCTGGAAGCCAATCCGCTGACCGCCACGGCCTTGCGCGAAGAAGTGGAAGAGTGGGCGCGCCTCGGGCAGGAACTCAAGATCCCCGGACTTGATGAAATCGTACTGGCGCAGGAGCCCGCGCTCACCGAATAGGCCGCGGTGCGACCGTCGCATTTCCTAAAGTACGGCGGGGGACAATACCGCGCGCACCTGCACGTCGTCTCCGTCGCGCACCAGCCACCAGATCGCGCCCTTCTTCAGGCTCCATGCCGCGGCCTCACCGGTGAGCGCCAGGGCTGCCGCGGCACCCAGCGTCGGCTGGTGGCCGACCACAATGACCGTACCGTCGCCATCGGGCCAGCCGGCCACCTTCAGCACCGCCTGAGGTGTGGCGGACGTGGATACCGATCTTTCAATGGCGACCTGATCAGTCAGCGCGGCCGCCGTCTCCCGCGCGCGTGCAGCAGGACTGACCAGAACACGGTATTCGGCCGGCAGACGCGACGACAGCCACTCCGCCATTTTCTTTGCCTGCTTGCGGCCCTTGGGCGTCAACTGCCGCGCCTCGTCCGGCAGCCGGTTCTCGGCATCCGCGTGCCGCCACAAAATCAGATTCATCCTTGCTCCTGCCAGGGGTTACGCGCCTTGCGAAAGCGGCGCCATGCCGGCCGCAGGGCTTTGCGCTTGCGCGCCGCCTGCGCTTCACACCATCCGATTACCATGCCGGCCGCAGCAGCCTCCTCGCCGGTGTCGGCCGCCGCAGAGCGGACCAGAGGCGCAACCGCTGCGGCGTCATTGATCTCGCCCAGTATATCCTGCAGCCGCGCGAGCCGGTCGCGCAGCGTCGCCATGCTCCGCGCGGAGTACAGCGAAGAAAAAAATTCCACCGCATAGCGCAATTGCTTCACGGCGATACGCAGGCGATGCATCTCCGGTGGCGCGAGACGCTCGAGACGCCGCCCGCGCTTGAGCACCCGATCGTGGCGCAGCGTCAATATCTGCGCGGCACACACACGCACCGGCAAACCCGGCGATGCCTTTGCACCGGCAATCTCCGGCGTAGCCAGCCAGCGCCCGAGCACGATCATGGACTCCATATAACCATTTGATTTAATTAATTTTTTTAAATCCCTGCGTGCAATCTGCCGCCGCCGCACGCACCGCTGCTCCAGCAGCCCCGCAGCACCGTGCGCGACCAGTGCCGGACGCACTGCGGGCAGCGTTTCGGTCATGAACACGTCCCAGTCGCGCGCCGGGCCCAGGGCTCGCGCAATCGCGCGCAGCGCGTCGGCATGGATGTTGGCATCTTCCCCGAGCCAGTCCCGGAAGAGGCTGAATGCCGAACGCAGGCGGCGGGTACCGACGCGCATCTGGTGCAGATACTCCGGATCGCGCGATCTGACGACACCGAACTCATTGGCATGAATCTGCGCCAGCGCCGTCGCAGCAATGGTGCGAAACGCCTGCACCGCCGTCATCTCCGGTGTGAGATTTACCGGTGCGGCCCTGACCGGCAACGCGGCCTGACCCAGAAACAGCGCGTAGCCACGCTCGGCCTTCGACCGGTGTTCCAGAGCCAGCGGCAGTGAGTGCATCAGCAACCGCGCCGCATCGAACAAGGCAGTCACCGGCCCGGTCTTCAGCTCGAGCTCGAGTTCGCACACCGGATCGCGCCGCCGGCCGCTGCGGATGATGCCGCGATCGATCGCAACCTCGATCACCACACCCGGCGCCGGTTCGATCATGCGCAGCGTCCGCGTGATCTCGGTTCGGAACACAGCCGTCAGCGATTCCCCGGTCTTGCGCGAGCGCAGGATTCTGGTGATGCGATGGCGCGGCAATGCGGCGAGGTCCGGAACCGGCTTGCGCAGCACCGTCTCGATTTCCACGCGTTCGTGCAAACCGGATAGCGCCTTGCCGCCGCCTTTTACCGCCTGTATCCAGCGCCGGCCCTCGCGCCGCACGCGCAATGTCACCAGCTGCCGCCAAAGATCCAGATCCGGCGTATCAAAATAGGTTGCGGTCAGTCTGCGCGTGTGCGGACGACGCACCGGCTGCAATAACGGCACGGTCAGCAGCCGGCTCAACAGTGCCGGTGGCACGCACAGTTTCAACTCGATTTCGGTAGCAACCGCAGACTCGTCGGCGGTTCGGGAGCCGTTGCCGGCCGGGTTCATACGTCTATTTTCACGGCAAGGAGAGCCAGCAACTGCTCCTGCGCACTGACCGGTTTCGCACGACCGGGCGCACGGCAAACGTACTGCCCGTCGTCACCCATGGTCCAGGCCTGGGTATTGTCGTCCAGGTACGGTCGCAACCCCTCGGCAATCACACGCTGCTTCAAGTCGGAATCCAGCACGGGAAAACAGATTTCGACGCGACCAAAAAAATTGCGATCCATCCAGTCCGCGCTGGACAGATAAACGTCTTCGGCGCCGTCATTATGAAAGTAAAACACGCGGGTATGCTCCAGAAAACGCCCGATAACGGAGATGACGCGGATGTTCTCGGACAGACCCGGCACCCCGGCGCGCAACGCGCATACACCGCGCACGACCAGATCGATCTGCACGCCCGCCTTCGACGCCTCGTAGAGCGCGCCGACCACCTCGGTCTCCAGCAGCGAATTCATCTTGGCAATGATCTGCCCCTTGCGACCTGCTCTGGCAATTGCCGTTTCGTTTTCAATTGCCCGGATCATTTCCTTGTGCAGCGTGAACGGCGCCTGGCGCAGATGCCGGAGTTTGGTGGCACGACCCAGTCCGGTCAGCTGCATGAACACCTCGGCGACATCGTTGCCGATTTCCTCGTTGCAGGTAAAAAGACCGAAATCGGTGTACAGGCGCGCCGTGCGGTGATGATAATTTCCGGTGGACAGGTGGATGTAACGGCGCAATCCTTCGCCTTCGCGTCGCAACACCATCAGCATCTTGGCATGGGTCTTGTGCCCGACGACACCGTAAACCACATGCGCGCCGACCTCCTCCAGCTGCTGCGCCCAGTTGATATTCGCCTCTTCATCAAACCGCGCCATCAGTTCCAGCACTACAGTCACTTCCTTGCCGCTGCGGGCGGCGTTGATCAGCTGCTCCATCAATTCGGATTCGGTTCCGGTCCGGTACACCGTCATCTTGATCGCCGCCACGGCCGGATCACGTGCCGCCTGATGCAAAAACGCAATCACCGGCTGAAATGACTGGTACGGATGATGCAGCAGGACATCGCTGTTGCGGATCACGCCGAAGAGATCGGCCACGTTCTCGAGCCGTCGCGGCAATCCGGGACGGAATTGCGGGAACTTGAGGTCGGGGCGGTCGACCCAGTCCGGCACACTGATGACACGCGCAAGGTTCACGGGCCCGTCGACGCGGTAAAGGTCGGCCTCATCGAGCTTGAACTGCATCAACAGGTAGTTGGAAATGTGCTGTGAGCAGTTATCGGCGACCTCCAGCCTAACCTCGTCACCGAAGTGGCGATGGGGAAGTTCGCCACGCAGGGCCGTGCGCAGATCTTTCACTTCCTCTTCGTCGACAAACAGGTCGCTGTTGCGGGTCAGCCGGAACTGGTAACAGCCAAGTACTTTCATTCCGGAGAACAGCTCGTTCACGTGTTCATGCAGAATCGAAGACAAAAACACGAAATCGTACTCGGCGCCCGCCACATCCTGGGGCAGACGGATCACGCGCGGCAGCACCCGCGGCGCCTGCACGATGGCGATTCCGGAATTGCGCCCGAAGGCGTCCTTGCCCTCCAGTTCGACGGCAAAATTCAGACTTTTGTTGAGCACGCGCGGAAAGGGGTGCGCCGGATCCAGCCCGATGGGCGTCAACACCGGCATGACCTCGCGCAGGAAATAACCCTTCATCCATTCCGCCTGCTGCGACGTGAACTCGCTGCGCCGCAGAAAACGGATGCCGGCCTGCTCGAGTCCCGGCAGTACCTCCTTGTTCAGGAGCTCGTACTGGCGGGCGACGAGCTCGCGCGCTTCTGCTGCGACCTGCTTGTAGACCTGCTCCGGACGCAGTTGATCGGGGTAGACCGGCACCGAACCGGCCTCGATTTCCGCCTGCAGCCCGGCCACGCGGATTTCGAAAAATTCGTCAAGGTTGCTGCTGACAATACACAGGAAACGCAAGCGTTCCAGCAGCGGGTGCGCGCGATTCTCAGCCTGCGCCAGCACGCGCCGGTTAAACGACAGCAGCCCCAGTTCGCGGTTGAGGTAGAACTCCGGAGCGAATTTGGCCTTGCCCGGTGTACGTCGCGGCCGGCGCGCTGCGGCGTTCACGGCGAACGCGCCCGGCAGCGACGGCGGGCGTTAGGGCTTCGGCGGCACGTAACCGGCTGCGGCATCTGCGCCGTGGCCGAAAAAATGGCGTTCCATTTGCTGCGCAAGGTAATCACGGGCTTTCTTGTCGGCAAGGTTAAGCCGGTTCTCGTTAACCAGCATTTTTTGCTGCTCCAGCCACTGTTTCCAGGCTTCTTTCGACACATTGTCGAACACCCGACGGCCGAGTTCGCCGGGATAGGGCGGGAAATCGAGTCCCTCGGCCTCGCGTTTGAGTTTTACACAATGAACCTGGCGTGCCATGTCATTTCTCCACAATAAATCCTTAATGTTAACGAAATATGACAGCCGCGCCTTTGCGACCGCAAACTTACAGTTTTTTGATCAGCACCACCGACCGGCGCTGATAGTTGTAGAGTTCCTTCTTCCTGTCCGGCAATGCGCCGACGTCGGTTTCCACGAATCCACGCTCGACAAACCAGTGCTCGGCTCGCGTGGTCAGCACAAACAGCTGTTTCAGACGCTGGCTGCGCGCACGCTTCTCGATCGCAACCATCAGGCGTTCGCCGGCACCGCGGCCGCGAAATTCGGGATGCACCGCAAGGCCGGCCAGTTCGCCGGAGCGTTCGTCGGAAAACGGATAGAGCGCGGCACATCCGATGATCATGCGGTCATGTTCCATTACCCAGAACCGGTCGATCTCCATTTCCAGCAGGTCACGATTGCGTTTGACGAGAATGCCCTCGGCTTCAAGCGGCTCGAGCAATCGCAATATGCCGCCGATATCGTCAATTTTCGCGTGTCGCAGAGTTTCCAGCGGATCGGGCGTGACCAGCGTACCCACACCTTTGTGCGTGAACAGCTCCAGCAACAGGCTGTCATCCAGATGGCCGGAAATCAGATGGGCGCGGCCCACGCCATGATCACAGGCACGCACTGCAGCCGGCAGGTATGACTGCATTTCCTCAGACTGGATACGCCCCTTGGCCAGCAGGCCTTGCGCTTCGCGCACCGTCAATTCGCGCAGCAGTTCACCACGGCGACCGACCACACCCGCCGATTCGGTCAGAAAAATCAGCTTTTCCGCCTTCAAGGCTACTGCTGTCTCGGCAGCGACATCACCCATCGCCAGGTTGAACACCTCGCCGGTCGGGGAATACCCCAGCGGAGACAGCACCACCAGTTCATCATCTTTCAGCCGTCGCTCGATGGCCACTGCATCGATCTTGCGCACCTCGCCCGTATGCATCAGGTCTACGCCGTCGACAACACCTATAGGCCGCGCAGTGACGAAGTTTCCGCTGGCCACGCGGATATGTGCACCTGCCATCGGTGAATTGGGCAGCCCCATCGACAGCAGGGCCTCGATCTGGACCCGGATTTTGCCGGCAACCTCCATTGCCGCCTCCAGGGCCGCGCCATCGGTAATGCGAAGTTTTTCGGAAAACCGCCCGCGTATTTTTTGCGCAGCCAGCTTGCCTTCAATCTGCGGCCGGGATCCGTGGACCAGCACCAGTTTGACACCCAGCGCGGCCAACAGATTCAGGTCATGCGTCAGGTGGAAAAACCGGCCATCAGCGACCACCTCGCCGCCAAAGGCAATGACGAACACCTTGCCGCGGAACGCGTGGATATACGGGGCAACCGACTGGAACCAGTCGATGAACCGGTCCTGTGCCGATAAACGGGTTCGGCCTGTGGCGGATAATTTCGGCATGTGCCGGGTCGAGTTCTGATTTTTTTCGGTGGAAATGGCCGTGTCCTTTCTGCTGCGTCGTCCAAACGATGGTATGCGAGAACCCCCCGCGCGCAAAGCCGCTGCGCTAAAAATCACCCCACAGCGCCTGCATCACTGCCAGCAATGCGACCGCCGCGGTTTCAGTACGCAAAATACGGGGGCCCAGGCGCAAGGGCACGAATCCGGCCCTGATCGCGTCCCCGGCTTCAACCCCGGTCAAGCCGCCTTCGGGGCCGGCCAGCACGGTCACCATGCCGGCCGGGCGCGGCAGTTGTCGCAACCCGGTCGGCGCGTCCGGCAGCAGCAGCAGGCGCAGCCCGTCAGCGCTCACCGGCTGATCCAGCCAGTCGCGGAACGGCAGCAGCGCGTTCACCTTGGGGACGCGATTGCGGCCGCACTGCTCGCAGGCGGCACCGACCACCCCCTGCCAGTGCGCCCCGCGTTTTGCCGCGCGCTCACCGGACAGCCGCACGACACAGCGCTCGGTCAACAAGGGTTGAATCGCGGTCACGCCCAGTTCAACCGCCTTCTGTATCGTGTAATCCATGCGTTCGCCGCTGGAAACCGCTTGAGCAAGCGTCACCCGCAGCGGTGATTCGCGATCTTCGTCACGCCGGTCGCTCACTTTCACGCTGACCTCGCCCCGGTCACATTTGGCGATTTCGCCGTCAAAGGCATTGCCGTCGCCGTCAAACAGTATCACCGGGTCACCGGGCACCAGTCGCAGTACATGCGCCACATGATGCGCCTTGGCACGCGACAGCTGGCATACCCCGTGATCCGGAATCCGGCCTGAAAAATATATTCTAGTCAATGGGTTAGCTCACCATGCGTGAATCCAAATTATGCCATAGCGCGCCGCCGGTCACCGCACTGGCAAAGGGTCTGCCGGGGCGCAGGGTGGTGCGGTGCAGGATACAATTGCGCTTTTTTCAGATTGCCGAGGCACATCGGCGGTCTGCACCGGAGGTACCGCTTGCGCATCGTCATTCTGGGCGCCGGCCAGGTCGGCAGTTCTGTTGCCGAAAGCCTGGTCTCCGAAGCCAACGACATTACCGTCGTCGATACGGACGCCGCACGGTTGCGCAAACTGCAGGACCAGTTTGACCTGCGTACCGTCGTCGGCAATGCCGGGCATCCGGCAACGCTGGAGCGCGCCGGGGCCCGCGACGCCGACATGATCCTCGCCGTAACCCAAAGCGACGAAACCAATCTGGTCGCGTGCAAGCTCGCCGCGACCATGTTCAACGTGCCGACGAAGATCGCGCGCATCCGTGCCGCCGACTATCTGTCGCACCCGGAGATGTTCGGATCGGAATTCTTCTCGGTCGATACCGTCATTTGTCCGGAACAGATGCTCACCGACTACATCGGCAAGCTGATCGAGTTTCCGGAATCGCTGCAGGTGCTGGAATTTGCCGAAGGCACCGTCAGTCTGGTTGCTGTGCGCGCGTTTCACGGCGGGCCGCTGGTGGGGCAGGAATTGCAGACCATACGCAAGCACCTGCCCAATCTCGACACGCGGGTGGCGGCCATCTTCCGTCACGACAGTCCGATCATTCCGGATGCCACTACGGTAATCGAAGCCGGCGACGAAGTGTTTTTCATCGCCGCCACCGAAAACATCCGCGGCATCATGCACGAGCTCCGTCGTATGGATAAACCCGTTAAGCGGGTAATGATCGGTGGCGGCGGCAATATCGGCCGCCGGCTTGCCAAGGCCATCGAAGACCGCTACGACGTCAAAATCATCGAGTACAACCGGGCAGGCGCCGAATTGCTGGCGGCGGAGTTACGATCCACGCTGGTCCTGGTCGGCGATGTCACCGACGAAAATCTGCTGCAGTCCGAAAGCATCGGAGACATGGACGTCTATTGCGCGCTGACCAATGACGATGAGAACAACATCATGTCCTCACTGCTCGCAAAACGCATGGGGGTGCGCCGGGTCGTGGCATTGATCAACCGCAGCTCGTATGTCAATCTGGTTCAGGCGGGTGCGATCGATATCGCGATCTCGCCGGCGCAGGCGACGATCGGCACGCTGCTCGCCCATGTCCGCCAGGGCGATTGCGTGGCCGTTCACAGTCTCAGGCGCGGCGCAGCCGAAGCACTGGAGCTGGTTGCCCATGGCGACGCAAACTCGTCCAAAGTGGTCGGGCGCCGGATCGAGGAAATCGACCTGCCCAAAGGGGCAACCATAGGCGCTGTCGTACGCACTCATGAACAAAGCGTCGAATCCGGGTCCGATGACGAATCTGACGCCGCAAACGGCAACGGCAAGGCAAAAGCCAGGAAAAAGCCCGTCGTAGAGCGTCAGGTGCTGATCGCACACCACGACACGGTCATCGAACCGAATGATCATGTCATCGTATTCGTCATCAACAAACGCATCGTGCCGAAAGTCGAAAAGCTGTTCCAGGTCAGCATCGGCTTCCTGTGACCGAATGACACGCTGCCGGCCATAACTGAATCCGGATGAACTGGTTACTGACCATTGCACCGGTGGCTGCGCTCATTGCCATGGCAATGAGTCTCACACATCTGCTGCCTATCGGTGTGTCCCTGGCGTTGAATGACGGCACGCTCCCCATCTGGATTTTGTCGATGGCGCTCAACTTCGCCGCGGGTGCCGTCCTGTGGCTGAGCACCAGGCGACAAAAACGCGAACTCAACCTGCGCGAAGGCATTTTGCTGGTGGTATCAGTGTGGACGGGTGGCGCGCTGTTTGCGTCCGTGCCGATTTTGCTGACGATTCCGCAGATCACGTTTACCGATGCCTATTTCGAGGCCGTGTCGGGCCTGACGGCCACCGGCGCCACCGTGCTGATCGAACTCGATAATCTGCCTCCGTCGGTCAATGTCTGGCGTGCATTGCTGCAATGGCTCGGGGGCATGGGTGTCATCGTTCTGGTCGTGGCGGTCCTGCCGATGCTGGGTGTCGGCGGCCGCCAGATTTCCAAATCCGAAATCCCAGGGCCGATGAAGGATGAACAACTGACGCCACGGGTAACCCAGACCGCCAAGGGCCTGTGGCTGATCTATGCCGCTCTGACGCTGGCCTGCGCCCTCGCCTATCACGCGGCGGGCATGTCGCCCCTGGATGCGCTGATTCACAGCTTCACCACGCTGTCTCTGGGCGGTTTCTCGTCGCACGATGCCAGCCTCGGCTACTTCAATTCAGCAGCGGTGGACATGGTGGCGATCTGTTTCATGATGATCGCAGGCCTCAATTTTGCGACTCACTTCATGGTCTGGCGTACGAAATCCCTGCGCCCCTACGTGCGAGATACCGAGGTGCGCTATTTCGTGCTCGTCATCGGCGGAAGCATCGCCGGCATCGCCATGCTGCTTTACGGGTCCGGTGTGTACCCGGACTTTTTTACTGCGGTTCGTTATGCGGCATTCAACATCATCTCTGTGGGCACCACCACGGGTTATTCCACCGCGGACTACAACATGTGGCCTGTGTTCGCGCCGCTATGGATACTTTTTCTCGGCACGTTCCTCAGTTGTTCCGGTTCGACCGGCGGCGGCATCAAGATGATGCGCGCCGTTATTCTTTACCGGCAGGTTTACCGTGAAATCAAGAGCCTCGCGCATCCCTATGCCATCAATCCGGTCAAGGTCGCCGGGCAAGTCGTCGCCGATCCCATCGTGTTCGCCGTGCTCGGATTTTTCTTTGTCTGGATTGTGCTGCTGGTCAGCATGACCCTGATACTCGGCTGGACCGGACTGGATGCCATGACCGCGTTTTCAGCGGTGGTCGCTTCCCTCAACAACATCGGCCCCGGCCTGCATCAGGTCGGGCCGGCGACAAATTTTGCCGTGCTGACCGCCTTTCAGACCTGGGTCTGCACCTTCGCCATGCTGCTCGGCCGACTCGAACTGTTCGCGCTGCTGGTCGTCTTTACCCCGGCCTTCTGGCGCAAGTAGCTTACGGTCCGGCGCGCACCGCCTTGTACAGTTCCAGAGCGCGCAGGCGTGCCGCAGCATGATCGACGACGGGCGCCGGATAATCGTGACCGATCAGCGCGCCCGCTTTTTTTTGCGCCTCCGCACTCATCTGCCAGGGCGCATGTATGGCTTTGCTGTCACAGCCTCCCAATTCGGGCAAGTATCTGCGGATGAAGGCGCCGTCGGGATCAAATTTCTGCGATTGCGTTACCGGATTAAAAATGCGGAAGTACGGTTGCGCATCACACCCCGTCGAAGCCGCCCATTGCCAGCCGCCATTGTTCGCCGCCTGATCAAAGTCAATGAGATGGTCCGCAAAGTACTTTTCGCCCTTGCGCCAGTCGACAAGCAGGTCTTTTGCCAGAAATGATGCGGTAATCATGCGCAACCGGTTATGCATGTAGCCGGTCTGATTGATCTGCCGCATCGCGGCATCGACGATCGGATAACCGGTGCGCCCCTCGCACCAGGCGGCGAACAGCGCGGGGTCGTCGGGCCAGCGGATCGCATCGTATGCCGGCTTGAACGCGCCGGATACCACGCGTGGATGGTGATGCAGGATCATGAAATAGAAATCCCGCCAGATCAGCTCCGACAGCCAGGTCGCCGCACCCTCATCGCGACCGTCTTCCGCCTGCTGCCGGGCGGCGCGCGCGAGCTCACGGATGGAAATCGTGCCGAAGCGCAGATGCACGGACAGGTACGACGGCCCTTTCCTGGCAGGAAAATCGCGATACTCGC
>JAOUIN010000055.1 GCA_029883965.1 Betaproteobacteria bacterium | reverse complement strand
ACAACAGTCCGGTCACTGCCTTGGCCTCGGTAATCGTGCCGTCACGGATCCAGTCCAGCGCCTGCGCCAGGGGCACCGTCAGGACTTCCAGAAACTCGCCGTCGTCAGGATTGCGGCCGACGTGCTTCAGGTCACGTGCCAGAAACAGTTCGATGCGCTCGTCGGCATAACCGATGCACGGATGCAACGTCGCCAGATGCCGCCATTCGGCGGCCGCATAACCGCACTCTTCGCGCAGTTCGCGCTGCGCAGTGGCCAGCGGTTCTTCACCGGGGTCGATCTTGCCGGCCGGCAACTCGATGAAATGCCGGCCCAGCGGATAGCGGAACTGCCGCTCAAGCAGTACGGTGTCGGCACCGGGCTGGGCAATAATCATGGCGGCACCGGGATGACGGATGTATTCGCGAACCGACTCGGTGCCGTCAGGCAGGCGCACAGTATCGCGCCTGACATGGAGCAGCCTGCCCTCAAACACGGTTTCCGACGAAAGCCGGGTTTCAGTGAAATCTTCCGGTTGAGGCGGTTTCATGCCGGGACAGATGTTTCTGCCGAGTCCGGCAGGCTTCAGCCGGGGCTAGATTGAAGCGCGGATGGCTTCAATGCACATGACCATCAGCGGCTGGGGCGCAATCCCCAGGATCAGGATCGCCAGACCGTTTGCCGACAACAGGACACGCACGTCGCCCGAAGCTTGCACCGGAGACTGGTCCAGGGGTGCGTCAAAATACATCAGCTTGACGATGCGCAGGTAGTAGAACGCGCCGATCAGCGAGAAAATCACCGCGATCACCGCTACCCACCACAGGCCGATGTGCACGACAGCCTGCAGCACCGACAGCTTGGCATAGAACCCGACAGTCGGCGGAATCCCGGCCATCGAGAACATCAGCAGCAGCATCAGAAACGCGTACCACGGGCTGCGCTGGTTAAGACCCTTGTAATCATCGAGTTCCTCGGCCTCGAAGCCGCCACGGGTCAGCAGCAGGATGATGCCGAAAGAGCCCAGTGTCATCAGCACGTAAACAACGACATAGAACATGCCGGCGCCGTAGCCGTCGATGGTGCCGGAGAGCACGCCCAGCAGCAGGAAACCCATGTGCGAAATCGTCGAATACGCGAGCATGCGTTTCAGGTTGGTTTGCATGATCGCCGTCAGATTGCCGATGGCCAGCGACAGCACTGCCATGACCATCAGCATCTGCCGCCACTCATCGACCAGCATCTCCGCACCCAGCGCCTGTGCCAGCAACCGCATGACGATCGCAAACGCGGCAAACTTCGGCGCCGAACCGAGGAACAATGTCACCGCAGTCGGCGCACCCTGATAAACGTCGGGCACCCACATGTGGAATGGCACCGCACCCAGCTTGAATCCGAGTCCGGCGACGATGAACACCAGCCCGAACACCAGCACCGCCTGCGCGCGCACGCCGTCCATCGACATCCGTGCGAGCTCGGTGATTTCCAGCGTGCCCGTGGCACCGTAGAGCATGGACATCCCGTAGAGCAGCATGCCCGAGGCCAGGGCGCCCAGCACGAAATACTTCATCGCCGCCTCGGTGGCACGCGCCGAATCACGCTGCAGCGCGACCATGGCATACAGTGACAGCGACAGCAGTTCCAGCCCCAGGTACAGCGTCAGAAGGTGATTGGCTGAAATCATCACCATCATGCCCAGCGTCGCGAACAATGCCAGGGCAAAAAATTCGCCGCGGAACATGCCCCGCGCCGCAGTGTAGGCGCGCGCATAAACCAGGATGACGATCACTGCGACGCAGGTCAGCAGCTTCAGCACATCCGCCATCAGGTCATCCACGAACATGCCGCTGAAGGTATAGACAGGATCGGCATTGCCGGTGAAAAAGGTCAGCAGTGCGCAGCCGACGAGCGTGATCTGGGTCAGGCCGTAGGTAAAGATCCGGTTGTCATCACTGATGAACAGGTCGATGATCAGGATCGCGCAGGCCATCGTGAGCAGGAACAGCTCAGGGTATGCAGGCCACAATGGAGTAATGTATTGCATCGCGGTATTTCCTGTCATTCGCCTATTGCGCCGGCAGCTTGCTGTAGGACACGTGCGCCAGCAGTTCATTGACTGAGGTATGCAGCACCTCGGCGAAGGGCTGCGGCCAGATACCCATCACCAGCACCAGTGCAGCGAGCACACCCAGCACCAGGAATTCACGGGCGTTGATGTCCTTCAGTGCGCCGACCTCCGCATTGGCAACGGCACCGAACACCACGCGCTTGTACATCCACAGCGTGTAGGCCGCGCCGAAGATCAGCGTGATTGCGGCGGCAAACGCGTACCAAAAATTTACCTTCACAGCACCCATGATCACCAGGAATTCACCGACGAAGCCGCTGGTACCGGGAAGCCCTGCATTCGCCATTGCAAACAGCATGAACAGCGCTGCGAACACCGGCATGCGGTTTGCCACGCCGCCGTAATCGGCAATCTGCCGGGTATGCATGCGGTCGTAGAGTACGCCGACACAGAGGAACATCGCGCCCGAAATGAAACCGTGCGAAATCATCTGGATCACCGCCCCTTCAACGCCCTGCGCGTTGAAGATGAATATGCCCAACGTAACGAAGCCCATGTGCGAAATCGACGAATACGCAATCAGCTTTTTCATGTCGGTCTGCACCAGCGCGACCAGGCCGATGTAGACCACGGCGATCAGCGACAGCGCGATGACCACCGGCGCCAGATAAATGCTCGCATCCGGTACGATCGGCAGGCTCAGTCGCAGGAACCCGTAACCGCCGAGCTTCAGCATGATCGCCGCCAGCACCACCGAGCCGCCGGTGGGCGCTTCGACGTGCGCGTCGGGCAGCCAGGTATGCACCGGCCACATCGGCACCTTCACCGCAAATGCCATAAAAAAAGCAATAAAAACAAGCACTTGAACAAAAAGCGGCAGTGGAATCTCGTAGAGGTCGAGGAACGCAAAAGTGCCGCCGGCAACGTTGTAGAGGTAGATCAGCGCCACCAGCGACAGCAGCGATCCCATCAGCGTATAGAGGAAGAACTTCATCGCCGCGTAGACGCGGTTGGGGCCGCCCCAGACACCGATGATGATGAACATCGGGATCAGCGTCGCCTCGAAGAACACATAGAACAGCAGCGCGTCGAGCGCGGAAAACACGCCGTTCATCAGGCCCGACAGCACCAGGAATGCCGCCATGTACTGCGACACCCGCGATTTGATGATGTCCCAGCCGGCGATGACAACCAGCACGGTGGTCAGGCTATTCAGCAGGATCAGCAGCAACGAGATGCCGTCGATGCCAAGATGATAGTTGACGTTGAACGCGCCGATCCACGGCCGCATTTCGATGAACTGGAAGCCGCCCTGCTGCAGGTTGAATCCCGTATACAGCGGTATCGTCACGGCGAAGCCGATGACCGCGCCGACCAGCGCAATCACCCGCGCAGCCTGTGCATTGCGATCACTGCCGGTGAACAGCACGGCAACGCCGGCGATGATCGGCGCCCAGATGGCGAGGCTCAGTAACGGTAATCCCTGCATCGTCAGTTCTTTTTCTTCAATGTCAGCTGCCCGGGTTCAGCCGATAAACGCCAGCGTCAGCAACAAAAGCACGCCAATGATCATCGCGAATGCATAGTGGTAGATGTAGCCTGACTGCACGTGGCGGACTACGGCGGCAAACCAGCCGACCAGACGCGCCGAGCCGTTGACCATCACGTTGTCGATGACCGCGACGTCGCCGCCCTTCCACAACCCCGTGCCCAGCGCGCGCGCGCCGCCGGCGAAGAACCAGTCGTTGAAGCGGTCGAAGCCGTATTTCTCCATCAGTATCGTGACCAAAACGCCCCACTTGCGCCGCAGGATGCCGGGCAGCTCCGGACGGACGATGTAGATGAACCACGCAGTGCCAGCGCCGGCCACTGCGAGCCAGAACGGTTGTGTGGCCAGCGCGTGCTCCATCATGCCCATGACACCAGGAAAATCCTGCGTCAGCACGGCAAGCGCGGGGTGTGCCGGGCTGACCATGATCGAACTGCCGAAGTAGTTGCCGTAGACGATGGTGCCGATAAACCAACCCGCACACACCGACGGAATCGCCAGCAGCACCAGCGGCACCCACACCACCGCCGGCGACTCGTGCGGCGCGTGCGAGTGACTGTCATGCCCGTGATCATCATGGGCATGATCATCATGCTGCGCGGCCGCTTTAGCGTCGGCATCAGCAGCCCGGGCATCGGGATCATGCGGATCGGCAAATCGCTCCTTGCCGTGGAATGTGTAGAACATCAGGCGGAACGAATAAAATCCGCCGACAAATACGCCGGCCACTGCCAGCACAAACGCGAAGCCTGTCCCCGGAACCGTAGCGTGATGAATGGCCTCGATGATGGTGTCTTTTGAAAAGAAACCGGCAAACGGTGGCAGCCCGGCGTTGGCCAGCGCACCGATCAGCATGGTCATGTAGGTGATCGGCATGTATTTCGCCAGCCCGCCCATCTTGCGCATGTCCTGCTGGTGGTGCATCGCGATGATCACCGAACCCGCGCCCAGGAACAACACCGCCTTGAAGAAGGCGTGGGTAAACAGATGGAATATCGCTGCCGAATACGCCGAAGCGCCCAGCGCCATGGTCATGTAGCCCAGCTGCGAGAGCGTCGAATAGGCAACCACGCGCTTGATGTCGTACTGCACCGTCGCGATCAGCGCCATGAAAAACGCGGTGATTGCACCGATGACCAGCACGAATGACAGCGCCGTTTCCGACAGCTCGAACAGCGGCGACATGCGCGCCACCATGAATATGCCCGCGGTCACCATGGTTGCGGCATGGATCAGCGCCGAAATCGGCGTCGGGCCTTCCATCGAGTCCGGCAGCCACACATGCAGCGGAAACTGCGCCGACTTGCCCATCGCGCCGATGAACAGCAGGATGCAGATCACGGTCATCAGCGACCAGCTGACACCCGGGAAAAGCTCAACCGTGTTGTCCGCCAACCGTCCGGCGTTGGCAAACACCGCGGCGTAATCGAGCGAGCCGAAATACATCAGCACCAGCGCGATACCGAGCAGAAAGCCGAAGTCGCCGACACGGTTGACCAGGAAGGCCTTCAGGTTGGCGTAAATCGCCGTCGGCCGCGTATACCAGAACCCGATCAGCAGGTACGACACCAGCCCCACCGCCTCCCAGCCGAAGAACAGCTGCAGGAAGTTGTTGCTCATCACCAGCATCAGCATCGAGAACGTGAACAGCGAGATGTAGCTGAAGAAACGCTGGTAGCCGGGATCGTCGGCCATGTAGCCGATGGTGTAGATGTGGACCATCAGCGACACGAAGGACACCACCATCATCATCGTTGCCGACAAAGGGTCGATCAGGAAACCCAGTTCGAAGCGGATGTTGCCCGACACCAGCCAGGTATAGATCGGACCGTTGAACACGTTGCCGCGCATCACGTCCTGGTAAACCAGGAACGACGCGACCAGGCATACCACCATGCCGGTGATGGTGACCCAGTGCGATGCGCGCCGGCCGATCATCCATCCGAGCAGGCCGGCAATCAGCGCCCCGGCGAGCGGCGCCAGCGGCACCAGGAGATAGAGTTTTTGCATCGCGGTCATGTCCGTCTTAGCCCTTCATCTGGTCGAGGTCTTCGACGTCGATGGTCTGCAGATTGCGGAACAGCACCACCAGGATCGCGAGGCCGATCGCCGATTCGGCGGCGGCAACGGTCAGGATGAAAAACACGAACACCTGCCCTGCGATGTCATTCAGGAAATGCGAAAACGCGATGAAATTCATGTTGACGGCCAGCAGCATCAGCTCGATGGCCATCAGCAGCACAATCAAGTTCTTGCGGTTCAGGAAAATCCCGATCACCGAAATCGCAAACAGGATTGCGCCGAGTATGAGGTAATGCGACAGGGAGATCATGGGCTCAGTCCCCGCCGCCATTCGGTTTTTTCACGGGCGGCATCGACACGATGCGTACCCGGTCCTTACTGCGCACTGCGACCTGCTTCGCCGGATCCATGTGCTTGCTGCCATGCTTGCGGCGGCGCAACGTCAGTGCGATCGCTGCAACGATGGCCACCAGCAGGATCACCGCGGCGAGTTCAAACGGATATACATAATCGGTATAGAGCAACCTGCCCAGCTCCTTGGTGTTGCTGTGCCCTGCCGGCAATGCCGAAGGCCGCGGCGCCTCGGACAAACCGAAATACGGCCCGGCCAGCACCAGCGCCATTTCGGCGACCAGCAGTAGCGCCACCGTGGCGCCGACCGGCAGATAACCCCAGAACCCTTCGCGCAATCGTGCGAGATTGATGTCGAGCATCATCACCACAAACAGGAACAGCACCATCACCGCACCGACATAAACCAGAACCAGCGCGATGCCAAGAAACTCCGCCTCAAGCTGTATCCACAGTCCGGCCGAGGTGCAGAACGCCAGCACCAGGAACAGCGCGGCATGCACGGGGTTGCGCGCCGTGATTACCCGCAGTGCGGCAAATACCAGAATCGCCGCGAAAAACCAGAATATGAATTCCTGAACAGTCATCTTGTCTTTTTACCGGTAGGCCGCATCGGCGGCACGATCCTGCGCGATCTGTTCTTCGTAGGCGTCGCCGATCGCCAGCAGCATCGGCTTGGTGTAAATCAGATCACCGCGTTTTTCGCCGTGGTATTCGAATATGCGGGTCTCCACGATCGAGTCCACCGGGCACGACTCCTCGCAAAAGCCGCAGAAGATGCATTTGGTCAGGTCGATGTCGTAGCGCGTGGTGCGACGGGTACCGTCGTCACGCTGCTCGGATTCGATGGTGATCGCCAGCGCCGGGCAAACCGCTTCGCACAGTTTGCAGGCGATGCAGCGCTCTTCACCGTTGGGGTATCGGCGCAATGCATGCAACCCGCGGAAACGCGGACTCTGCGGCGTTTTCTCCTCCGGGAACTGCACCGTGATCTTGCGCGAAAACATGTAACGCCCCGTCAGCGCCATACCCTTCAGCAGCTCGACGAGCAGAAAGGTATTGAAAAAATTGCGAATGCCCTGAATCATCATTTCCACCATATCCACAGCGGCGTCTGCATCCACACGCCAAGCACGACGATCCATACCAGCGTCACCGGGATGAACACTTTCCAGCCCAGGCGCATGATCTGGTCATAGCGGTATCGCGGGAACGTCGCACGGAACCACAGGAACAATGACGCTACGAAAAATATCTTGGCGAACAGCCAGCCGGCCCAGGGCGCGCCAAGCAGCCCCCATGAAACCGGGAACGGCGACAGCCAGCCGCCGAGGAACATGATCGCGGTCAATGTCGAAATCAGGATCATCGCCGCGTATTCGGCAAGGGAAAACACGGCAAAGGTCATTCCCGAATATTCGACATGGAAACCGACGATTTCGGATTCACCCTCCGCCACATCAAAAGGCGCGCGGTTGGTCTCGGCAACGCCCGAGATCAGGTAGGTCAGAAACAGCGGAAACAGCGGCAACCAGAACCAGTTGAGAAATCCTGCACCGCCCTGCTGGGCGTAGACGATGTCCCCGAGGTTCAGGCTCTGCGCAGCCATCAGCACGCCGACCAGCGAAAAACCCATCGCTATTTCGTAGGACACGATCTGCGCTGCCGAACGCAAGGCGCCCAGAAATGCATATTTGGAGTTCGATGCCCAGCCGGCGATGATGATGCCGTATACGCCGAGTGAAGTCATGGCCATCAGGTAAAGCAGACCTGCGTCAATATTCGACAGTATCAGTTCCGGGGAAAACGGTATCACGGCCCATGCCGCCAGCGCCGGTGCGAGCGCCATGACCGGAGCGAGGACGAACAGCAGCTTGTTGGCATTCGCCGGGATGATGACTTCCTTGACCAGCAGCTTCAGTCCGTCGGCAATCGGCTGCGCCCATCCGCCGAGCCAGCGTATGCCGAAGAAGGTCGTGCGGTTCGGTCCGATACGGATCTGCATGAAGCCGATCATCTTGCGTTCCCACAGCGTCAGGTAGGCCACAGCGAGCATCAGCGGCGCGACAATCAGCATGATTTTCACGAGCGTCCAAACCACCGGCCACAGCGGACCGAGCAGCGATTGCGGATACGCGAGCAAAGTATCGAGCATCAGGCGGTCACCTTCTGCGTCTGCGCGACACGCTCGACGGTCAATGGCGCAGTCGCTGCCCCCAGCGCCGCCGTCTCCGCCCGCGCTGCAGCCAGCCGCACGCAGTTCGCCGGCAGTTTGTCGTCTATGGCGTAGGCGACGGTGACTTCACCACCATCCTGCGTGACGCGGACAAAATCACCGTCGCGCAATCCCAGTTGATCGGCCAGCGCGCGGTTCAACGTCGCTACCGGCGGCAGCGCGTCGCGGGTTTTCTGCAGGCTGGGCGCACGACGTGCCAGCGCATCCGCCGCATAGATCGGCACCTCAGCGATTCGAGCAATGCCGGCATAAGCAGCAGTCAGGGCACCGATGGATAACGATAAGTTGTTGTTTTTATTAATTATTTCTGATTTCCCATGCAGTGCTTCACGCTGCGCATCATCGGCGCCGTCGTGCTCGAAACCTTCCAGACCCAGCAGATTGCCGAGCACGCGCAGCACTTTCCACGCCGGTCGTGTTTCTCCCAACGGCTTTACCACGCCGGTAAAGGTCTGCACCCGGCCGTCGGTATTGATGAACGAGCCCGCCGTTTCAGTGAACGGTGCAATCGGCAACAGCACATGCGCGTATTCAGTAGCGCCATGCTGGAACGGGCTCATCGCCACCACCAGCTCCGCCTGTTTCATCGCAGCAACGGCCCGGCGCGGGTTGTGCATGTCGAGTTCGGGTTCGACACCCAGCAGCAGGTAAGCCTTCAGCGGAGATTCGATCATCTGCCGCGCATTTTTGCCCGCATTATTTCCGTCAGGTAAGCAACCGGCCACATGACCGCCAACGCTGTTCGCCGCCGCGCCGAGGAATCCGAAGGAACAGCCCAGAATTTCGCCCAACGCCTGCGCCAGCGCATGCAGTTCGCCTGCGGCCGGATGCTGTTCGGCGAAATTACCCAGAAACACGCCGGCCTTTTCGCCCGATGTCAGACTTGCAGCAATGCGGCTGGCCGCATCGCCTGCCGTCACACTGCCGACCGCACCGCGCACTGCCTCCGGCACGGGGACGCTTTTGATTTCTGCAGCAGCTTTCACCACCTGCGCCAGCGTCTGCGGCAGCAATGCCGGCGCAACAATGGCCTTGTTGGCGACGCGCATCAGCAGATCATCGTCCGCCGCGTGCAGCAGGTTGAGGTCGGTCTTCTTTTTCGTCGCCTGGCGCAGCCGGTGCGCGATCAGCGGATGATCCTTGCGCAACGTCGAGCCGACGACCAGCACGCGATCCAGCCCCGCGATGTCGGCGATGTTCATGCCGAGCCACGGCACACCCGCGAGCTTGCCGTCGGTGCTGAAATCAGTCCGCCGCAGGCGGAAGTCGACGTTGCCCGAGCCATAGCCGCGCAACAGCTTCTGCAGCAGGTGCAGTTCTTCGAGAGTCTGGTGAGGGGTGGCCAGCGCACCGATGGCGGCCGCGCCGTGCACGTCCTTGATACGTTTGAGTTCAGACGCCACGAATTCCAGCGCAACCGGCCATTCGACCTCCTGCCAGCTGCCGTTTTTCTTCAACATCGGCTTGGGCAGACGCCTGTCGGAGTTCAGGGCCTCATAGGAAAAACGGTCCTTGTCCGACAGCCAGCATTCATTGACCGCCTCGTTGTCGCGCGGCAGCACGCGCATGACGCGGTTCTGCTTGACCTGCACTGTCAGGTTCGACCCCAGGCCGCAATGCGGGCTCACTGACGGCCGGCGCGTGAGTTCCCACGTACGCGCGCTGTAGCGGAACGGCTTCGAAGTCAATGCGCCCACCGGGCACAGGTCGATGACATTGCCCGACAGTTCCGAATCGACGGTCTTGCCGACGAAGGTGATGATCTCCGAGTGCTCGCCGCGGCCGATCATGCCCAGTTCCATGATGCCGGCAATCTCCTGGCCGAAACGCACACAGCGTGTGCAGTGAATGCAGCGCGTCATATCGGTGGAAATCAGCGAACCGAGATTCTTGTTGACGACGACGCGCTTGTCTTCCTCATAACGCGAACCGCTGCTGCCGTAACCCACCGCCAGATCCTGCAACTGGCATTCGCCGCCCTGATCACAGATCGGGCAATCCAGCGGATGGTTGATCAGCAGGAATTCCATGACGCCCTTCTGGGCGTTCACAGCCGTATCCGAATGTGTCCATACCTTCATGCCTTTGGTCACCGGCGTGGCGCAGGCCGGCAGCGGCTTCGGCGCCTTTTCCACCTGCACCAGACACATGCGGCAGTTGGCAGCAATCGACAGCTTCTTGTGATAGCAGAAATGCGGCACGTAAGTGCCGGCCATGTTGGCAGCATCCATGATCGTGCTGCCTTCAGGCACTTCCATCAACTTTCCGTCGAGTTCGATCTCAAGCATGACGTCGGCCTAGATGTAAGGTGCGACCAGGCACTTCTTGTGGTCGATGTGATATTGGAATTCATCGCGGTAGTGCTTGATGAACGCGCGCACCGGCATTGCCGCCGCATCACCCAGCGCACAGATCGTCCGCCCCTGGATGTTGTCTGCGACCCTGTTCAGCTGGTCCAGATCCTCGGGACGGCCCTTGCCGTGCTCGATCCGGTCGACCATGCGGTAGAGCCAGCCGGTGCCTTCGCGGCACGGCGTACACTGGCCGCACGACTCTTCATAGTAAAAATACGACAGTCGCAGCAGCGACTTCACCATGCAGCGCGTCTCGTCCATTACAATTACCGCGCCCGAACCCAGCATCGAACCCGCCTTGGCGATTGAGTCGTAATCCATGTCGGTAGCCATCATGATGTCGGCCGGCAGCACCGGCATCGACGAGCCGCCGGGAATCACGGCTTTCAGTTTGCGCCCGTCGCGCATGCCGCCTGCCATTTCCAGCAGCTTGGGGAACGGCGTGCCCAGCTTCACTTCGAAATTGCCGGGCCGCGCCACGTCGCCGGACACCGAAAAGAGCTTGGTGCCGCCGTTGTTAGGTTT
>JAOUIN010000336.1 GCA_029883965.1 Betaproteobacteria bacterium | reverse complement strand
CTTGTCCGTGACGGGGAAGTGATGGAAAAAAGCGTCGGAAAATATCAGCTGAACCGCCTGCTGGGCAAAGGGGCCTCGAGCGCGGTTTATCTGGCGCGGGACACGTTTTCCGGCCAGGAGGTCGCGGTCAAGGTGATCAACCCCGACCGGTTCATCGATACCGAATTCGGCGAGGTCTACCGGGTGCAGTTCCAGCGCGAGGCCTCGCTGGCAGGCAAGCTGCAGCATCCCCATATCGTCACCATCTACGACGCGGTCGTGACCGAGTTCGAAGGACACATTGCGATGGAGTATGTGTCGGGCGGTGACCTTTCGGCATACACGTCGGCGGACACGCTGCTGCCCGTCGGCGAAGTCATACAGACCGGATTCAAGTGCTGCAGCGCGCTCGATTACGCGGCACGCGAAGGCATCGTCCATCGCGACATCAAGCCGGCGAACATCCTGCTGACCGCCGACCGGATGATCAAGATCGGCGATTTCGGTGCGGCTTATCTGCAGATGCAGGGCGGCACGCAGAGCCTGACCATCGGTTCGCCGGCGTACATGTCGCCGGAGCAGATTTCCGGGCTCAAGGTGGATTTTCACAGTGACATGTATTCGCTGGCCGTGGTGCTCTACGAAATGCTGACTGCGCGCAAACCTTTCGTAGCCACCAACCTGCTGAAGCTGGCGCAGCAGGTGGTTTATGGGAAACCGGTGCCGCTGCGCGAGCTGCGGCCGGAAATACCGGAAGCGCTCGAGCGCGCCGTGATGAAAGCGCTGGGCAAGCAGCCGCTGGACCGTTATGCAACCTGGGCGGAATTCGCACTGGAACTGGCCAATCTCGGCAGGCTGAGCGTGTTCAAAAAATCCGTGCCCGACAGCGACAAATTCCAAGCACTGCGGCGCGTGGTGATGCTGAAGGCGCTCGATGACGCCGAACTATGGGAACTGGTGCATGCCGGACGCTGGCAGCGGCTGCCGCCGCGTTCCACGCTGATCAGCGAGCGGACGAATGGCGACAGCCTGTTTTTTCTGGCGGAGGGCCAGGCCAAGGTGACGCAGAACGGCCGCCTGCTGCATGTGGCCAGTGCCGGCGAATGGTTCGGTGAAATGAGTTACATCCGCGGCGACAATGCCCCGCGCCAGGCCACGGTCGAATCGCTGACCGAAGTGGTGATCGGCGAATTTGATGCGACTGCGCTGAACGCATTGCGCGAACGCTGCCAGCTGCATTTCTCGCGCGCACTGCTTAGCACGGTAATCGAGCGCCTGATTCTGGCCGACGAGCGCGTCGCTCAGATCATCAGCTGATCTGCGCGGCCCTGACCGCAAAGATCCTGTTCAGTCCTGCGATCGCGGGGTCATGCGGATTTCCGAGTTTCTTTTCGAGCAGCGCCTTGAACGATGTCGTGTCCTCCGGCGTGTGCCTGGGCGGCAGGCCCATGGCGCCAAATCCGCGGTAGAGCAGGTGAATGATGCCGTTGTCCACGGTATCGCCGGCGGCCTCGATGCCGCAGCTTGTGCACGCTTCCTCGATCGCGCTGCGGAAAGCCGTCACGCGGGCCTGAAATTCGGGATTCAGGATGAGATAGGGAAAGTGGTCCGATGAGCGTTCACGCACCAGCGTGCTGGACCACTTGGCGGCATGGGTTTCGCGCACGTAATGCAGGTCTTCCAAAACGAGTACCTTGCCTTTGAGCACGGCCACGCAGCTCTCGAGGTACTGCCAGAACTGGACATCGGGACAGCGCGTCCGTGAAAAATCGAGGCTGTCCACGAACTCGTCGCGACGCCGCAGCGCATACAGCACTGAAGAGTAGTTCTCGAGCTGTGCGATCAGGCGCGACAGCGGATCCGCCTGCATCACCGGAAATTTTTTGATCGGCGTGAACTGCTGCCGGTCGAAGTAGGCATTGATATTGAACCCCATCGCTGCGACACACCCGGCATCGCTGTCCATCTCCCGGATCAGTCCGGCCAGTGTTTCGGGCAGCACGAAATCGTCGTCCGCATGCAGGTGTACGTACGGCGTCTCCGCGGCGCGCGCGCAATCGGCGAGCCGCTCCAGAAAATGCATGTCCGGCGTATGCCGGATCAGGCGTATGGACAGGCCCGTGTGGCGGCTGGCGATGTCGGCAATGACGCCCGAATGTTCGGCGGGACTGTGATCGCTGACGATGACAGGACCGCGCATCGCGCAGGCGTCAAAATACTGCAGCGTCCTCGCAAAAAACGCGGCACGGTGGTGCACCGTAGGGATGATCAGCGTGGCGGTCATGTCAGGGTGATCCGGGTGCCGGCAACCGCATGTGTTGCATCAACCGGCCTTGAGCGCGAGGCCCTGGCCGGTGGGCAGGGCCAGTATCTGGAAGCCCCGGGTGCCGGCACAGGCATCCAGCGCTGCTTTCTGTTCCTGATGCGCCATCGACGCATAATCGTCGAATACCACGATCGCGCCCGGCGTGAGCCTGGGCCAGAAGTGTTGCAGGGCCTGTACTTCGGGTTCCGCAATATTCATGTCGATGTGCAGGAAGGCGACGGACTCGATGTCCAGGGTTTGCAGTATTTCGGGCACCCGCCCCTTGATGACTTCGACGTTGCCGTAGCGGGAGAAATGGTTTTTTACATCCTGTTCGCAGTCATGGTAATGCCGGTTGTTCTTGCTTTGCGCCAGTGCCAGCTCCCTGGTACTGGCCTGCTCCAGGGGAATGCCGTCAAAGGTGTCGATCAGCCAGTAACGTTTGTTCTGTCGTCCGAAATCGACATAGTGCGCAACGGCCCGTGAGACGATGCCGGTGCTGACGCCGCATTCCACAAAATCCCCGGGCAGCCTGAGGGCCTG
>JAOUIN010000335.1 GCA_029883965.1 Betaproteobacteria bacterium | reverse complement strand
GTGAGTTCGACCGACCCGCGCTTCAAGGCCGGCGAAGAGATCATCTGCACCAGTTATGACATGGGTGTGGCGCATGACGGCGGGTTCGGCGAAATCTGCCGTGTGCCGGCGGATTGGGTAGTGCCATTGCCCCCGGGGCTCAGCCTGCTCGATGCGATGTCGCTGGGCACGGCGGGATACACGGCAGGGCTGGCCGTGGAACTGCTGGAACTGAACGGCATGGCACCCAACAATGGCAAGGTGCTCGTCAATGGCGCCACCGGCGGCGTTGCGAGTCTCGCCATCGACATGCTCGCGGCCAAGGGTTACAGCGTCACCGCCTTGACCGGCAAGGCGGCCGAGCACGATTTTCTGCGCAAACTCGGCGCCGCCGAGATTCTCGACCGCAACGCCATCGACTTCGGTACGCGGCCGCTGGAGAAACCGCTGTGGGCTGCAGCCTTCGATTCAGTCGGCGGTGATCAGCTGGCATGGCTGACGCGTACGATGCAGCCGCAGGGCGGGATTGCCAGTTTCGGCAATGCCGGCGGCATCGACCTCAAGACCACGGTGCTGCCCTTCATCCTGCGTGGCGTGCGCCTGATCGGCGTCGATTCCGCGGCAACGCCGATGCCTTTGCGCAAGCACGTATGGGACCGGCTGGCCGGCGATCTGAAACCGAAGCACCTGGGCGAAATTGCGCATGTCATTTCGCTCGCGGACCTGCCGGCGTATTTTGAACGCATGTTGAAGGGCGATATCCGCGGACGGGCAGTGGTCAGGATTCAGTAAGCCCCTGCGGGGGATAATGATGCGGCGCGAGATCGCAACCGTATAAAAACAGATCTCACGCCGGCCAACCACAGGAGGGGACATGGGCGCGTACACCGATTTTCATCGCCGATCCATTGCGGACCGCGAGTCGTTCTGGACCGATGAGGCACGGCGCATTCACTGGCACCGGCCGTTCAGCCAGGTGCTCGACTACAGCAAGCCGCCGTTCGCCAAATGGTTCGTCGGCGGGCAGACCAATCTCTGCCACAACGCCATTGACCGGCATCTGGCCGCGCGTGGTGACCAGCCGGCGCTGGTTTATATATCGACTGAAACGAATACGGAGAAAACCTACACCTATCGCGAGCTGCATACTGAAGTAAATCGCTGTGCCGCGGTAATTGCCGCACAGGGCGTGGTTCGCGGCGACCGCGTGCTGCTCTACATGCCGATGATTCCCGAGGCCGCGATCGCCATGCTCGCCTGCGCGCGGCTGGGTGCAGTGCATTCGGTGGTGTTCGGCGGCTTTGCAGCCGCGAGCTGTGCCTCGCGCATCGACGATGCCAAGCCCAAACTGCTGATCACTGCCGATGCGGGACTTCGAGGCGGCAAGGCCATCCACTACAAGCCGCTGGTCGATGAGGCGATGCGGCTGGCGAAACATCCGCCCAAGAACGTGCTCATCGTTAATCGCGGCATCGACAAGGATTTCAAGCCGGTTCCGGGGCGTGATCTCGATTACGCGGAAGAGACGCGCAAGCACGCCGATGCGCAGGTGCCGGTGACCTGGCTCGAATCGAGCGATCCCTCGTACATCCTTTACACCTCGGGCACGACCGGCAAGCCCAAGGGCGTGCAGCGTGATACCGGCGGCTATGCGGTCGCGCTGGCGAGTTCGATGGAACACATTTATTGCGGCAAGCCCGGCGAGACCATGTTTACGACGTCCGATGTCGGCTGGGTGGTCGGACATTCGTACATCGTTTATGGCCCGCTGATTCAGGGCATGACGACCATATTCTACGAAGGCCTGCCGATCCGGCCGGATGCCGGCATCTGGTGGAAAATCGTTGCCGACCACAAGGTCAGCGTGATGTTTTCGTCGCCGACGGCGGTGCGCGTGCTGAAAAAGCAGGATCCGGCGTACATGACGAAATACGATCTGTCCTCGCTCAAGCATCTGTTCCTTGCCGGTGAACCGCTGGATGAACCCACGCACCGCTGGATCCATGACGCGCTGGGCAAGCCGGTGATCGACCATTACTGGCAGACGGAGACCGGCTGGCCGATCCTGTCGTTAGCACCCGGCATCGAACCGGCGAAAGTAAAGTATGGCAGTCCCGGATATCCGGTGTACGGTTATGACCTGAAGCTGCTGCGTGAGACCGACGCGACCGAAGCCGGACCGGATGAAAAAGGCGTGCTCACCATTGCGCCGCCATTGCCGCCGGGCTGCATGACGACGGTGTGGGGCGATGACGAGCGCTTTGTCAGCACGTATTTCAGTGACTTTCCAGGCAAGCTGCTGTATTCAACCTTTGACTGGGGCGTGCGCGACAAGGATGGTTACACCTTCATCCTTGGCCGCACCGACGACGTGATCAATGTCGCCGGCCATCGCATCGGCACCCGCGAAATCGAAGAAGCGGTGCAGGCACATTCCAATATTGCTGAAGTGGCCGTGGTCGGTGTTGCTGATCCTGTTAAAGGTCAGATGCCGCTGGCATTCGCCGTGGTCAAGGATGCGAAGAAGGTCGAAGCCGAGGCCGACCGTGCGCAACAGGAGAAAGAAGTGCTGGCAGCCGTCGATCGCCAGCTGGGCGCGATTGCACGGCCGAAGCGGGTGTACTTCGTCACGTTGCTGCCGAAAACGCGCTCGGGCAAGCTGCTGCGGCGCTCGATCCAGGCGCTGGCCGAGGGGCGTGACCCCGGTGACCTGACGACCATAGAAGACCCGACGGCGCTGGCGCAGATTCGCGCGGCACTCGGCGTCAAATAATCCACGAATGACAAGATAGAGGAAATGCAGTGCATAACCTATTGATTTTATTTATATTATTCTCATCGACCGCGCTACAGGCGGC
>JAOUIN010000334.1 GCA_029883965.1 Betaproteobacteria bacterium | reverse complement strand
CCCACAAGGAGACATCATGAAAATCGGATTCATCGGACTCGGCACCATGGGCGGCGCCATGGCACTCAATCTGCGCAAGGCCGGCTTTGATCTGGTAGTACACGATCTGCGAGCTGAAATTGCCAAACCGCAGCTGGCCGCCGGCGCAACCTGGGCTGACAGCGTCAGTACGCTGGGCAAAGCCGTTGATGTCGTGCTGACGTCGCTGCCGGGACCGCGCGAAGCCGAGGCCGTGGGTGCGGAACTGATGGCCAACATGAAACGCGGCGGCGTCTGGTTTGACCTGACCACCAACTCACCGACCATGGTACGCAAACTGTCCGCGCAATGCGCCGAACATGGCATCGCGATGCTGGATGCGCCGGTTTCGGGCGGACCGCATGGTGCCAAGTCGGGGAAGATGGCGCTGCTGGTCGGCGGCGATGAAAAAGTGTTCAACGACAACCGCAAAGTGCTCGATGCCATCGGCGATCAGGTCATTTACATCGGCGCGATCGGCGCCGGAACGGTGGCGAAGCTGGTGCATAACTGCGCGGGCTACGCAATCCAGACCGCATTGGCCGAAGTGTTTACGGTCGGCGTCAAAGCCGGCGTCGATCCGCTGGCGCTGTGGGCCGCGGTCCGCCAGTGTTCACTGGGCCGGCAGCGCACTTTCGACCGGCTCGGCCGCCAGTTCCTGCAGGGCAGCTTCGATCCGCCGGATTTCGCACTGAAACTGGCGCACAAGGATGTGACGCTGGCCACGGAACTGGGGCGCGAGCTGGGCGTACCGATGCGCGTCGCCGGCCTCGCGCACGCCGACATGACCGAAGCTCTGAACCGCGGCTGGGCAGAACGCGATTCACGCGTGGCAATGCTGCTGCAGGAGGAGCGTGCCGGAGTGGAAATCAAAGTCCCCGCCGCTGCCATTCAAGCAGTACTGCAAAAAGACGGCTAGAATCTGAAAAAAACATCGCAGGGGCAACTGGAATTCGGGAGATGGTCATGCAGTGGCGTCGCTTCATCAGCCCCCTGGCCGCAATGTGCATTGCCGCCCTGGCCGCCCCGGCGCTTGCGCAAAGCGAGGTTGGCGCGCTGATCGACCGTGCAATTGCCGGCGACCATCGCAGCGAGTCAAACCGGCTGCGTGACAAATACCGGCATCCGCGCGAGACATTGCTGTTCTTTGGATTGCGTCCGGAAATGACCGTCGTGGAAATCTGGCCCGGTGGCGGCTGGTACTCCGAAATTCTCGGCCCGGTACTGCGCGAACGCGGGAAATTTTATCTGGCGCATTACGCCGTCGAAAACCCGAAAACCGCGGGCTGGCAACGTGACGTGCGCGAAAAGCAGCAGGACAGGATTGCCGATCAGGCCGCGGTGTACGGCAAACCCACGTTTACCTCGTTCGGCCCGCCCGACTATCTGGCCATCGCACCGCCGGTCAGCGCCGACCTGGTTTTGACTTTTCGCAACGTCCACAACTGGAGCAACCAGAAATCCGATCAGGCCGCATTCAAGGCATTCTTCGATGCCCTGAAACCCGGCGGCATACTCGGCGTTGTCGAGCATCGCGCAAAACCGGGGACATCGTTTGAACGCATGATCAAGACCGGGTACATGACCGAGGCTTATGTCATCGAACTTGCCGGGAACGCCGGATTCAAGCTGATGGAAAAATCCGAAATTAACGCCAACCCGCTGGACAGTGCCGATCATCCGAACGGCGTATGGACGCTGCCGCCGATGATGCGCGGCCGAGTCGATCCGGAGAAATACGGCGCGATTGGCGAAAGCGACCGCATGACGCTGAAGTTTCGCAAGCCGGAGTGAACGCCTGATGCCAGTGACCCCGCTCTATGCCGCGCTCCTCGGCCTGATGTTCATCGGACTGAGTCTGCGCACGATCCGTCTGCGGCGCCGCTACCGCATTGCCATCGGCGACGGTCGAAACGAACTGCTGCAGCGTGCCATGCGGGTGACGGCCAACTTCACCGAGTACGTGCCGCTGACGTTGCTGCTGATCTATTTTGTGGAACTGCATGACGGACCGCGACTGCACGTGCATGCGCTGGGCGTTGCGCTGGTCGGCGGGCGCCTGCTGCATGCCTGGGGTGTCAGCCAGGCGCGTGAAAATCTGCGTTTCCGCACCGCCGGCATGATGCTGACTTTCAGCGTCATGCTGGTCGCCTGTGCGCTGATCCTGGTCTACCAGCTGGAATAACCCGGGCCCGGCTCAGCGCCGCGTGAATTCCCGGGGGTTGAGCCGGTCGATATCGGCTTGCACCTGGTCCCGGCTGCGCTCGTACACGATTTCCCGCCCCATCACCGATCCGGCATAGGCCATCCCGTTGCGGGTCGGCGTCAGTTCGCACTTGACACTGTGCACGCCCTCGCCCAGCACGACCTGTATCGACGACGCGCGCTTGTCGTACACGACGACCTCCATCATCTGGCGGGTTTCGGTCACACGCACTTTGATCTTTTCGTCGTTCACCGGATTGACCTTTGTTGAGCTGACCCGACGCCGTCCGTGGGACCTGGACGTTCCACTTGGCACGCGCAGCCGCTCTGCCCAGCTTAGCCGAGCGCCCTGCGGGCAGCAAGTGGCGGTTAATGCCATCCATCACAAAACCCCATGCAACGGTCGGACATGCCATATCCGCAGTATGGAAGAGCGCCGGTGACGGAGCGTGACATATAATCAAGAGTCTTTCCGTCATTCCGAATCGTCCCTTATGCTGATCAAATTCACGCTCAACGGCGACCCCGTCGAGCTGCACCTCAAATCCGCCGACCGCCTGCTGGTCGACGTGCTGCGCGACGACCTGCAGCTCACCGGCACCAAACACGGCTGCG
>JAOUIN010000333.1 GCA_029883965.1 Betaproteobacteria bacterium | reverse complement strand
AGCGCCGCTGGCAATCGCATCACCGGTATTGTCGGGAAAATACTGAAATGAACCTTCGCGCAGGGCGAGATTCGCTGTGTCGCGCGCCAGTGCTGCGCGCATCAGCGTGGCGCCCGGCACGATGCAACCGCCGAGAAAAACGCCTTCGTCATTCAATGCATCGACTGTCATGGTCGTGCCGATATTCACTACCACGCATGCCGTACCGGTCAGGTGCCAGGCGCCGATCAGCGCCGCCCAGCGGTCCGGACCCAGAGTCGTCGGCTCAGCATAACCGCTGCGGACACCGCACTGTGCGGCAACACCGGTAACCCATTGCGGCGTGCATCGGGCTCCGGCAAGTACCTGGGTCACTTCCGCCCTGACCGTCGTACCCGCGACATTTGCAATGGCGATACGCTCTGCCGCGGGCAGTGCGGAAAATTCCGCCGCCAGTCCGCCGGCCTGCACCGTCGGCACCCAGCCCTGGCGCATCCAGCCACCATTCTGGCTCAGACCCCATTTGATGCGGGTGTTGCCGATATCGATGACGAGTATGTTCACGCCGGCACTCCGACACCGCGCAGACTGACCTCACCGCTGTGATGGCGGACGATCCCGTTCCCGGCGTCCAGCAGCAGCGCACCATCTTCGGCGACGCCGCACGCCACACCGGTGACCTCGTTTCCGTCAGGCAGCATCAGCCGCACCTTCCGGTTCTGATGGACATGGAAGCGCTGCCATTCCTCACGCAAAGGCGCAAATCCCTGCGCCGCAAAAGCATCCAGTACCGCAACGATTTCCCGCAACAAACCGGCCAGCAGCAAATTGCGGTCGACCGGCGCACCGGCGATGGTCTCAAGATCGGCCACAGGCTGATCAATCGCAGCACGCATGCGCGGATCCGGCCGCACATTGAGGCCGATGCCGATGACCGCAGCGCTGGGACCGAGCACATCGCCCTGCACTTCGATCAGGATGCCGGCCAGCTTGCCGTCCGGCGTTACCAGATCATTGGGCCATTTCAATTGAACCCCCGCGGCACCAGCCGCTCGCAAGGCGCGCACCAGCCCAAGACCGACCGCCAGGCTGAGGCCTGCGAGTTCACGCGCGCCCTGCGCAAATCGCCACAACAGGGAAAACGTCAGCGCGCTGCCGATGCCGGAGTGCCACGCGCGCCCGCGCCGCCCGCGGCCCGCGTTCTGCTCCTCCGCCACGAGCACCAGACCACTGCGCACGCCCGCGCCGACGCGCTGCATCAGCTGTGCATTGGTAGAGTCGACCACCTCGCGGATCTCCAGCTCGATTCGTTGGGCATCCGCCGCAAGCGCCGATTGCACACTGGCAGCGTCCAGCAGTGAGATGGCATGCTCCAGCCGATAACCGCGCCCGCGCACTTTCTCGATTGCAAAGCCGGCCCCACTGAGATCGCGTATGCCGTACCACACGGCGCTGCGGGTAACCCCCAGCGTACGCGCAATGTCTTCGCCCGAATGGAACGCACCGTCGGCCAGGGCGCGCAATGTCTGGAATGCCATCGTGTTCATCGAGCCGGTAGCATAGCCGATTGCGCCTCTCCGGCAAGATCGCCATTGCCGGGGATTTTTCCCTGGACCTGCAAACAAGGCGATCGGGCTATGATGGCGGCGGACCGACACCCGACAACCATCCAGCGGACGGCATTTCGCCGGCCGCGGACGACACAACAAACCAGCCGGGGTCGGAACACTTGTCAAGGGGAGAATCATGCAGCGTTCGTTGCTACTCGCCATTGCTGTCGCACTGGCATCCGGATTGCCAGTCACCGCTTCCGCACAGACGTTTCCGTCCAAGCCGATCCGCATTGTCGTGCCCTTTCCGGCCGGCGGCACTTCCGACATCCTGACCCGGCTGATCGGCAGCAAGATGAACGAAGCCTGGGGTCAGCAGGTACTGGCCGACAACCGTCCGGGCGCCAACGGCAACATCGGCGCCGACATGGTTGCGCGCGCCGCCCCCGACGGTCATACCCTGGTGCTGATGGATGTCGGCAATCTGGCGATCAGCCCCAGCGTGTTTGCAAAACTGCCATTCGACATCATCAAGGATTTCGCGCCAGTGACTGTGGTGTCGTACTCGCCGCACATCCTCGCCACACACCCGAGCATGCCGGCCAAAACCGTCAAGGAAATCATCACGCTGGCAAAGGCGCGGCCCGGGAAACTGAATTACGCCACCGGACTTGGCGGTGCGCCGCACATGGCCGGGCTGATGTTTGCCTATCGATCGGGCATCAACTGGGCCTATATCCCGACCAAGGGCGGTTTTGCCAACATCATGCTCGTAACCACCGGCGAGGCCGATCTGCTGTTCAACGGCATGCTCGCCACACTGCCGCACACCAAGAGCGGCCGGCTGCGCCTGATCGCGGTGTCGAGCGAAAAACGCTTCCCGACACTGCCGGATACCCCGGTGGTCGCCGAGACACCGGGTCTGGACGGCTTTGTCACCGGTTCCTGGCAAGGCGTGCTCGCACCGGCAAAAACACCGCCGGAACTGGTGACGCGGCTGCAAACCGAAATCGCCCGTATCATTCACACGCCGGACATGAAGGAAAAGCTGTCCACACAAGGGGCCGACCCGATCGGCAACAGTCCCGCGGAAATGGCGAAGTGGCTGGCGGCCGAGAAGGATCGCTGGGCCAAATTGATCAAGGCCACGGGATTCAAGCTTGAAAACTGAGACTGAAACTGCCGCGGCACTTGCCGCTACCGCCATCCGCAAGGCGCAGACACAGCCGAAAGCAAAGCGGCAGATCATCGCCATCGGCGGCGCGGCGCTGACACCCGAACTCGACAACCTGCTGCTGGTTGAGTATTTC
>JAOUIN010000332.1 GCA_029883965.1 Betaproteobacteria bacterium | reverse complement strand
CATCCCACATATTCACATAAACGCTGTCGCGCGCGGCAGCGGAGTCGCCCCACAACTCACGCGCGGCAAAACGCACGCTGTACAGGTGCTGCGGCTTCGGATCGCGACTCATCGCACTAGTGTCAGGAAACACGTACACGCCGAAATCGCGGTCGATCACCCCGCGCCGGCCGCGCGCGTACCGCGGCAGCCGGGTGTGGCCGGCGGGATGGTTGTTGCGCGCGACGACGGCGTCACCCGCTTTGAATTTCGGTGCGACCGGTTCGTCACGGCGCGCGCGGATGCGGTTTTGCAGCAGTTGATCGAGACCGTCGATGTCGAGCATGCTGTCGACGTCTGCGCGGCCTGCGGCGCGGCCGCTGGCGAGTTCTTCTGCAGTGACCACACCCTGTTCGACCAGCACCGTTTCCAGCCCGAACAACACGTGTTCGTAGTAGCTGGTGGAGAGGTAATCCGCCGGCGGCATGCGCTCCACCGCATAGCGGTTGATGTCGGAATTCCAGCGGCGGTGGTAGGCGCACGCAAGGCGGGTCGCAAACACGCGTTTTTCCCAGTGCGCATGAAACACCGGTTCATCGGGCTCGATCACCACCGGCCCCATGCCGTGCATGCCGCCCATGTCATGTACGCCGTTCATTTGCCGGCTGCGGGCACGGTCACCACCGCCACGCCGATCATCGCGTCGCGGGTGACAATGGCTGCCAGTTGTTCTTCGCTCCAGCCTTCAGTGCCGGCAGGGCGTTCCGGTAGCACCATGTAGCGCAACTCGGCGGTCGAATCCCACACCCGCACCTCGACATCTTCCGCGGGCGCGGCACCAAGTTCATTGAGTATGCCGCGCGGATCGATCACCGCACGGGCGCGATAGGGCGCGGACTTGTACCAGACCGGTGGCAGCCCGAGCACCGACCACGGATAACAGGAGCACAGCGTGCATACCACCATATTGCGCACCTTCGGCGTGTTTTCCACCACCACCATGTCTTCGCCATAACCGTAAAAACCGAATTCCGCGATGGCTGCGCGCGAATCGCTGAGCAGGCGTTTCTTGTACGCCGGGTCCGTCCACGCACGCGCGACGACCCGCGCGCCGTTGCGCGGCCCGATTTTCGTTTCGAAGGTTTCAATGATGCCGTCGATGGTTTTCGAATCAACCAGACCCTTGTCGACCAGCAGCGATTCCAGCGCCTTGACGCGCAGCGCCGGGCCCGACAGCGGGCGCTCGTGCTCGCTCAGGTGCTCGTCATCATGGTGGTGATGATGGTGGTCGTGATCGTGGCCGCTCATGCAGGCCGGTACCACTTCGATGATCGGGCAGCGGAATTCATGTCGGGCGACTCCTGCGGCAGACGGGGTATTTGAATTTAGCGCAAGTGCCGGCGCAGCGCAAAGCAGACCACTCCGCGATAACAACTTCCGGACCAGCAGGCTCGAAAATCCTGAGCTGATGCCAACGGTCAGATGATAGTATGATCATAGTGAAAGCGCAGAGCCTGCACGAGGCAGGCTTTGCCATAAGGGAAGCAGAACCATGAATGATGTGTTCCGTAAGCGTCTGCGCAGAGCCGTGTTTGCGGCTGGCGTATCGGCGCTCGCACTGGTCGCACTGCCCGCATCTCAGGCGGCTGATCTGAAGTGGCCCGCAATTACGACGCCGCCGACATCGAGCTTTGTTTTAGGCAAATGGGTGTGGGCCGAGCTGTTCACCGAGGACGTGAAGGTCGCCGTGCGGTTCTATGGCGAGATGTTCGGCTGGTCGTTCCAGGCGTTCAACGCGGCAAGTGGCCCGGGCTACACGCTGGCGTTATCAGAGGGTGAACCGGTCGGAGGCATGCTCGAGCGCGGGCAGCGGTTCCAGAACGAGCGAGGCAGTCGCTGGCTCGGGATGATCTCGGTGGCGGACGTCAAGGCTGCCGCACGATACACGGCAGCCCATGGCGGCAAGGTAGTCACGCCGCCGCGATATCTCTCGGGTCGAGGCGAGGTGGCGCTGCTCGCCGATCCGGAAGGAACTCCCTTCGGTGTGATCCGCTCTGCCAGCGGAGACCCACCGGATTACCTGGGCGAAGACCGTCAATGGATGTGGATTGAGCTGTGGGCCAAGGATCCGAAGGCGATGGCGCAGTTCTACAGCGGCCTGGCCGGCTACGAAGTCGCTCCAGTCGAGCGGCCGGACGGCAGCCTGGGCTACTACCTCGCTTCGGACGGATATACGCGCTGCGCCATCATCCCCTTACCCGCGAGCGCGGTTAAACCGGAGTGGCTGCCTTACCTGCGGGTAGAGAATGTGAAGGCCGCGGCAAGGCGGGCCGCACAGGCTGGCGCACGAATGGTGATACCGCCCAGCGTCGAGATCGAGGGTGGCCGTGTAACGCTGATTGTCGACCCGACAGGCGCGCCATTGGGTCTCGCGCAGATCAATGAACCGGGGGTACAATGAGTCGCCGGGAAGCAAGGAGACCGCTGCGCACCGCGTTCGCGATCCTGGCAGGAATTGCAGCAGTAGCCGGCTGTGCCGGCACCTCGAGCGGCGGCAGCATCGGCTATAGCTATGACGCATATTACGGAAGTCCGTGGGGATACGATCCCTGGTACCGCGGCAGACCAGTCTACGTTGGACCGCCGCCCAGCAGGCCGCGACCCCCGGGGGGCATGCCACCGTCACGACCGCCGGGTGGGGTGCGTCCGATGAATCCGGTAGCACGCCCGATGCCGCCGCCACGCCCGATGCCGTCGAGGAGAAGATAGGGAGCCGGTGCCAGTGTGAGTAGTGCAGGCTGGCACTCACTCGGTGCCGGCAACGTTGCGCGATGATCGCTGTGTTGAGATTCGCTCCGAGCG
>JAOUIN010000331.1 GCA_029883965.1 Betaproteobacteria bacterium | reverse complement strand
CCCCAAGCACCGCAGAGTTCAGGGCATACCGTGTTTCCCGACCATGGACCAGATGCCGCAGCGGGTCGATCTCGCCGTAATTGCGACACCCCCGGCAACGGTGCCGCAGCTGATCGTTGAGTGCGGGCTGGCGGGTGTGCGCGCCGCCGTGATTATTACCGCTGGATTCGGCGAGACCGGTGCTGCGGGAGCACGATTGGAGCGCGCCACACTCGAGAACGCGAGGCGGCACGGCGTGCGTGTGATCGGCCCCAATTGTCTCGGCATCATGCGACCCGATCTGGGGTTGAATGCGACCTTTGCCAAAGGCAATGCGCTGGCAGGTTCGCTCGGACTGGTGTCGCAGTCGGGCGCTGTGTGTACGGCCATGCTCGACTGGGCGCGTCCCAACAAGGTCGGGTTTTCCAGCGTCGTTTCCCTGGGCGGATCCAGCGACATCGATTTCGGGGAAACCATTGATTACCTGGTCAATGATCCCAAAACCGAGCACATCCTGCTCTACATCGAGGGGGTGCGTGATGCGCGGCGTTTCTTCTCGTCGCTGCGCGCGGCGGCGCGGGTGAAACCGGTGCTGTTGATGAAAGTCGGACGGCATCCGGTGGGCTCGCGGGCTGCGGTATCGCACACCGGTGCGATTGTCGGCTCGGACGACGTGTTCAACGCGGCAGTTCATCGTGCCGGCGTCGTGCGCGTCAGCACGATCGGGCAACTGGTGGCTGCGGCGCAGGCACTGTCGGCACATGTGCGGCCGCGCGGCGACCGGCTGGCGATCATCACCAACGGCGGCGGCCCGGGTGTAATGGCCGCGGACCGTGCTGCTGATCTGGGTATACCGCTGGCGGGGCTTTCCGGGACGACATTGCAGTCGTTGCAGGCGGCATTGCCGGAGAACTGGTCTCAGGGCAATCCGGTTGACCTGATCGGCGACGCCGATGCCACACGTTACCGCGCAGCAGTCGGCGCCTGCCTCGCCGATGAGCAGGTCGACGGCGCGCTGGTAATCCTGACACCGCAGGCCATGACCGAGCCCACAGAGGTCGCCGACGCCGTGATTGCTGTGGCGCGGGGGCATTCGAAACCGGTCCTCGCGTGCTGGATGGGCGAAGCGGAGGTGGCCGCGGGCCGCGGGCGTTTCGTTGATGCCGGCCTGCCGGTGTTCCGCACGCCGGATCCGGCGGTGGAGACGTTTGCGCACCTGTCATCCTTTTACCGTAACCAGCGCGCATTGGTGCAGGTGCCGGGTCCGCTGGCGATGCGCTCGCCGCCGGATGTGGATGCGGCGCGGCTGATCATCGACGATGTGCTTGCCGAAAAGCGCAGCGTGCTCAGCGAAATCGAATCCAAGGCGGTGCTGGCGGCATTCGGGATGGAGGTAGCGAAGACCATGGTCGTGCACAGTGCGCACGAGGCCGTGCTGATCGCCGGAGAACTCGGTTATCCGGTCGTACTCAAAGTGGATTCTCCGGATATCACCCACAAAACCGATGCCGGCGGCGTGTTGCTGAACCTGAACAACGCACAGGCGGTGCGTGCCGGCTACCAGCAGATTCTCGACGACGTGGCGCGCAACCGGCCGCAGGCGCGCATCTCTGGCGTCGCGATCGAACCGATGTCCGTGCGGCCGAATGGTCGCGAGCTGATGGTGGGTGTGATTCGGGATCCGGTATTCGGCCCGGCGATTGCGTTTGGCGCCGGCGGTGTTGCCGTCGAAGTGCACCGGGATCGCGCTGTGGCGCTGCCGCCGCTCAACTCGTATCTGGTTGCCGAACTGATCCGTGGCACCCGTATCGCGCAGCTGCTCGGGCCGTTCCGGAAAATGCCTGCGATAAAAATGGAGGCGCTGGAATCGGTGCTGCTGCGGGTGTCGGAAATGGTTTGCGAGCTGCCATGGATTACCGAGCTCGACATCAATCCGCTGATTGTCGACGAGAGCGGAGCCATTGTTGTCGATGCGCGCATCGTCGTCGGTCCGCACACGCCAGTACGCGGCCGCTATGGACACATGGCGATTCATCCGTATCCCGCAGAGCTGGTGACGACGTGGCAAACATCCGAAGGTGAAAGCGTCACGCTGCGGCCGATCCGGCCGGAAGATGCCGGAATCGAGCAGGCATTCGTGCGCGGGCTCTCACCGGAGAGCCGCCATTTCCGTTTCATGGACACGCTGCGTGAATTGACGCCGATGATGCTGGCGCGTTTTACACAGATCGATTACGACCGCGAAATGGCGTTCGTTGCCACGATCGGGCGTGCAGGGCAGGAGGTCGAGATCGGTGTCTGCCGCTACATCACCAATCCCGACGGCGACAGCTGCGAATATGCCGTCGTGGTGGCCGATGACTGGCAGCGCCGGGGGCTCGGGCGCCGCTTGATGACACAGTTGATCGAGGTGGCGCGTGCACGCGGACTGCAGACGATGATCGGTCATGTGCTCGGCAGCAATCACGGCATGCTGGACCTGTGCCATGCGCTGGGCTTTGCCATCACGGAAAGTCCGGACGATCCGAACGTGAGGCGTGTGACACTTGCGCTCAACGATGGCGGAATACGCTGATAACGCGTTTACGAATCGGGACTCATGTAAAAGGCGCACGAAGTATCGATGCTACAATCGCCGCAGTCCGCAGAGTATCTGTTGAGCCCCTGAATCCACGTGCAACGTCGTGATTTCCCTGATGCAAGACTGCTGCAGCTGACGGCTGCCGCGGTGGTTGCCATTTTGCTGTGGTTTGTGATTCGCGGCGCGCTGCCGGAGATGTGGCGCACGCCGGGCAGCCCGGTGTTGTACCTTACCGGTATTGCCGGCGTACTGCTGTTGCTGGTGCCGGTGGTGTTTGTGCTGGTCA
>JAOUIN010000330.1 GCA_029883965.1 Betaproteobacteria bacterium | reverse complement strand
GTGCATCCATGCTTTTTCTAAATGCCACTGATCCGCGCACGATCAATATTGCGCGCAAACTGATGATCGAGTGGGGCTACAAGGCACAGCGCATTGCCCATGGCGCTGCCAAGGCCCTGGGATTGACCGGCGCGCAGACCCGCCATCCGCCGGCAACCGTGGGTAAACCCGCCTTGCGTATCCAGGTGATTCACTTCATCAACAAGCCGATGCCGGGGAAATTGCCGAAGAAGGCGTCCCGTGCGCTGCTCGACATCGAGGACGCGCGCATCATTCCGGTGATACGCGATGCCGCCCGGGTGAACGAGGATTCAGACGCGGTGTTCTATTTTCCCGGATGCGGCTCGGAACGGCTCTTCAGCCAGGTCGGCCTCGCGACGCAGGCCATGCTGTTTGATCTGGGAGTGCAGACCGTGCTGCCGCCCGGCTACCTGTGCTGCGGCTATCCGCAGACAGCCGCCGGCGAAGAAACCAAGGGTCAGGCCATTACCACCGCCAATCGCGTGCTGTTCCACCGCGTCGCGCACACCCTGAACTATCTCGACATCAAGACCGTAATCGTGTCCTGCGGCACCTGCATGGACCAGTTGCAGAAATACGAATTCGACAAGATCTTTCCCGGATGCAGATTGCTCGATATCCATGAATACCTGCTTGAGCGCAACGTCAGCCTTTCCGGCATTAGCGGCACACGCTACATGTACCATGACCCCTGCCATACCCCGATGAAAACCCACGCCCCGCTGAAGGTGGTCAATACGCTGATGGCGACGCCGGTAACGCTGAACGAACGTTGCTGCGGCGAGTCCGGTACGCTGGCCGTGACGCGTCCCGATATATCGACACAGGTACGATTCCGCAAAGAAGAGGAAATGCGCCGCGGCGCGGAAAAGCTGCGCGCGGACGGCACAACAGACAAAATAAAGATACTGACCTCATGCCCTTCATGCCTGCAGGGGCTGGCACGCTATGACGCGGACACCGGTGTCGAAGCAGACTACATCGTTGTCGAAATGGCCCGACATCTGCTCGGCGCGAGCTGGATGGAGGATTACATCGCCCGTGCCAATAACGGCGGGATCGAGCGAGTGCTGCTCTGATATGACCGTGGAATTTCACACGCCGCTGATCGCGTATACTGTCGTGAATCGACGACAGGTGACGCGGATCGGCGGGATGTGACAAATTTACTTGTTACTTCATCACTTTAACCAAAATAATGCGTACCCATTCTGAAATGGATACGCTATGGCCACCGTCTTGAGCGCTACACAAGGCTTACTCAAAATCGCAACTCCTGCCGCTGCGCGGGATTTCATTACCCAGCTCACCGCCATTACGCCGGCGCAGCGTCAGACGCAGTTGCTGATGCAACTGAAGCTGCTCAGCGAAGCGAACGTGGCCGGTGGCACACGTCTTCTGGTCCTCGAAACCCTGCGCGACACGGTGCTTGAAGCACAGCATGCCCGCAGCAGGGAATACTGGGGGAAACCGGTCCCGTTTGACGATGATACCCGCGAGATTTTTTCACGCAGCGTATCGCTATGGATAGCGCTGGCTGACGCTTACGAATCACTGATTTCGGACATGGTCGACGCCGCGCCGGAACTTGCCGAGCACGCCGAGCTGGTCTGCTACCGCGCGCTGCGCTGTGCCGGTTTTGCGATGATCGCGCACAATCGCGCGTATTACGCGGTGCCCGGTATTCTGTGGGAACAGGCGCACCGGCTGTACTCATTCGCCGAAAGCGCGGATGTCACCGACACACCCGTGTCCGAGGGTGGCGGCCAGAGCACCGTCGGCCTCGCCTACCTGCAGATCGTGCTGGCACAGCGGGCAAACCCGGATTCGATGTCGCTGCTGCAAATGAACACCGTGGACCGCGCGCTGGCGCAGTGGGCCGGACTGGGTGTGCTGGCAAAGGACCCGGTCGTTGCCGACCGCAGCAAAGCACTTGCGGTTGATCTGGACTCCGCGTGTGGCGCATGCCGGGTACAGGATCTCAAAGGCGACAATCTGCGCTACCTCGATCTCGAGAAAATCGGTGACCGGCTGCGGGCCACGGCGATCGCGCTGAAAACGCAAAGCCCTGACAAGCTCGGTCTCGGACCGGTGCCACGCGAGCTCTGCGAGAAACTGATGCTCAACCTGCACGCGCACTGGCTGGCGCCGGGCACTGCGCGGGAAGATGAACGCAAACCCATGGCGTTCAATGTGCTGTTGTCCGCAACGCTTGCCGCAATGCACTACAACGTCAGCGGCAAGCCGTTTGCGCCACCGGATGCGGGATTGTCGTCGCGCGCCAAGTTTGACATGGCCGGTTTCCAGCGGGTCGACGGCCCCAGAGTAGGTGATGCGTCCGTGCGCAGTCGCACGCTTGAGACCTGGGCCGTCGTCAACCAGAGTGCGGCAGGCATGCTCGGCATGTGTCACAAGCCCAACGACTCCACCCGGCTGAACCATAACCAGCTGCTGGGCCTGGTGGCGCCCAACGGCAATACCTATGTGGGACTGGCACAACGGCTGAGCATAGATGCGGATGGCGTAATCACACTGGGCTTTCGATTGCTGCGCGCCAAGATCCAGGCCGTCGCTGCCCGCGTATCGAACGTTGATGCGCCTTACGACCGTGCACTGCTGCTGGGTACCGGACCCGAGAATGAACCACCGACCATCGTGGTCAGTCCCGGCACGTATGCGCCCAGCCGCATTCTCGACATGCACGATGGCAAACCGAACACGATACGGCTTACGGCCCTGATCGACAGTGGCGCCAATTTCGAGCGCGCAACGTACACTGCCGCTTGAACGGGCGACGCCAAGCGCAGTTGCGACCGGCGCGGACCTGTA
>JAOUIN010000329.1 GCA_029883965.1 Betaproteobacteria bacterium | reverse complement strand
AAGCCCGCGTGTGCATGAATTGCGCGTATTAGTGGTCGCTGCCGGCTGGGTCCTGTGCTTCGCCGCGATCATCGTCACGGGTGCCGCGTTGCAGTGGCTGGCGGCGCCATGAGCGTGTCGCCAGGTCCGGCGCATGCGCCGAGGTCGTCGGAGTCAGATACCATGGGATTACGCTGAATTGTTTAAATGCGCGCAGGACCGGACCACCGCTGCGCCGGGAAAAACAGGAGGATTCGCATGTTCCTGATTACGAATCGCGCTGTCGACGACACCAAAAAGGGCATTGATGCCCTCGGTGACATCCCCAATCCCAAGGGCCCGCTCGAGTTGCGCATGGCTGAAGCCACGCGGCACGGCAAGGGCTGGCGGGTGTCCATCCTTCCCGACATATGCACGCCCGCGATGCTCAGGTCGGCGGGCATCAAGCCGCAGCAGGATGCACAGGGCAGGGCTGCGCCTGTTTACGCCAGCCGTTACGTCGCCTACAAGCTGCTGCTGCAACTGAAGGCCCGCCACAAAAAGAACAAGGCGCCGCCGGCGCTGGCACTGTTCGTGCACGGCTACAACAACGACGTCGATGCGGTGCTCGACCGCGCTCAGGGCTTCGAGGATCTGTACGGTGTCGAGGTCGTCGCGTTCACGTGGCCGGCGAACGGCGGCGGCATCGGCGGCGCATTGAGTTACCGCAGCGACAAGCGTGACGCGCTCGCCTCGGTGGGTGCTTTTGACCGCGCCATCGTCAAGCTCGACCAGTATCTGAAGGAAATGAACGGCGAGCGCGTGGCGCGGATCGAGAACGCCGCCACCGGCAAGCACGGCGACGACGCCGCGGCCTGGGACGAGAACTTCGCGCGGGAAATGATGCGCGAGTGCCCGTTCACACTGAACCTGATCCTGCACAGCATGGGCAACTACGTCTTCAAGCACTACATGAGTTCTTCGACCTACAGCGGCAACCGCCTGGTGTTCGACAACGTCATCATGGCTGCCGCGGATGCAAACAATGCCGGCCATGTCAGCTGGGTGGACCGCATCCAGTGCCGCAAGCGCGTTTACATCACGATCAACGAGGACGATGTCGCACTGCAGGCCTCGCGCATGAAAGCCGGCGAGGAACAGAAGGCCCGGCTCGGGCACTGGCCCTACGAACTGGATTCGCGTCGCGCCGTTTACGTCAATTTCACCGCAGCGGCGAAAGTCGGCGATTCGCACGCCTACTTTGAAGGCAGGCCCGCGCAGAATGCCGCCGTGCGGAAGTTCTTCCGTGCGGCGCTGAACGGTGAAGTCGCCGAAGGCGCGCTCGACTACGACGTGGCCCGGAACATGTATTTCATCGGGTGACGGTCAAACCGGTGTGCCCGCCGGCCTGGAAGATCAGGCCGCATTGATTCAGAACTTCTCCACCCACGGCCGCAGTTCGATTTCCCAGGTCCACGCACTGCGGTGCTGGCGATGCAGTTGCAGATAGGCCTGCGCGATGGCGTCGGGATTGAGCAGGCCGTCCACGCCACGAGCAGCAGCCCGTTCATCCACTTCGGCTAGCAGCGCAATGCCGCCATCGATGACGAAATGACCTACATGGATGTTCTGCGGCTGCAGTTCGCGCGCGAGGCTCTGCGCGAGGCCGCGCAGCCCGAACTTGCCCATCGCGAACGACGATGAATTCGGAAAGCCCTTGACACTGGCCGAAGCGCCGGTCAGGAGGATGGTGCCGCCACCAGCCGGAATCATCCGCTTCGCGGCCGCCTGCGCGACCAGAAAACCGCCGAAAGTGGTGATCATCAGCGCATTGCGCACGGCTTCGGGATCAAGCTCAGTCACCGGACCGCGACCGCCGCGGTTGCTGGCGTTGTAAACGACGATGTTCGGTACGTCCATGTCCTGCGTCACTGATTCGAACAGCGCGTCCACCGACGCCGGATCGGCAGCATCGCAGACATAGGCCTTCGCCCCCGTTTCTGTAGCAAGCCCGGCCAGTTTGTCGGTGTTGCGAGCCGCCAGCGCGACCCGCATGCCTTGGGACGCGAACAGCCGCGCCAGTGACGCGCTCAATCCGCGCCCGGCACCGACGATCAACGCGATTTCCTGCTTTTCCTTACTCATGCTGTCTCCTGTCCTGTGGTTACGGTCCGGGCGTGAACCAGGTCGAGTCCGGCGCCGCCGCCGTCAATCGCGGGAAGCAGGCTGACCACATAAATTATACTGACCCGGTCCATTTTCTCCCCGGGAAGTCCATTGCCCAATCTGCCCGCGTCTGCGGACGAGCATCGTCGTCTCATCACGCTGTTGATCGTCTCCGCTTTCGTGGTCGCGGGCGGCATTCACTATCAGACGCCGATGCTGGCCGCGATTGCTGCGGAGTTCGGCGCCGATGCCGCAGCGACCGGCTGGATACCGACGTGTTCTTTCGGCGGCATGCTCGCGGGCGTCGCTTTTCTGGTGCCGCTCGGTGATCGCGTCGACAAGCGCAAGCTGGTGCTGTGCAAGTTCATTGTGCTGATTCTGGCGCAGGCCATGATGGCTGCCGCACCGTCGATCGTGGTGCTGGCGGCGGGCAGTCTGATCACCGGCATTTGTTCGTCGCTGCTGCAAACCTTCTTTGCGCTCACCGTGGAGACCGCCAATCCGAATCAGCGCGGCCGTGCGCTGGGCACGCAGTTTACCGCGCTGTTCAGCGGCATCCTGTTTGCGCGCATCGTCGGCGGGCTGATTGCGACGCACATCGGCTGGCGCTATAGCTACGTGCTGTCCACGGGCATGCTGCTGATGCTCGTGCCGGTGCTGTGGTCACGGCTGCCCACCACCCGGCCCACGTCGCGCGCGTCGTACCGCGAGCTGTTGTGGTCAACCT
>JAOUIN010000328.1 GCA_029883965.1 Betaproteobacteria bacterium | reverse complement strand
CGGCGCGTTCCACCTGTCCAAGCCATCGGACCTGATTCCGGAACTGCAGGGGCGGCTGCCGATTCGCGTTGAGTTGCGCAGTCTGACCGTGGACGACTTCGAGCGCATCCTGACCAGCACGGATGCTTGTCTGACGCGGCAATACGAAGCACTGATGAAGACCGAAGAGGTGGAGCTGGTGTTTCAGTCCGACGCGGTCAAACGCCTGGCGGAAATCGCCTGGCAGGTGAATGAACGCACCGAGAACATCGGGGCGAGACGCCTGCACACGGTAATGGAGCGCCTGCTCGAGGAAATTTCCTTTGAGGCCGGCCGCCGCAAGGAAACCGTGTCCATCGATGCGGCTTATGTCGATGCGCGGCTGAAAGATCTGGCGCAGAGTGAAGATCTGGCGCGCTACGTGCTGTAGATCCATTTGACCATGTTCGCGTGCTCCGCGTAACATCGCCGGCCATGAACCTGTACGTGCAGCGCCGCATCATCGCCGCCGTCGCCCTGCTGGGCTTCGTGTTTGCGGTGGCGTTTCCCGCACTGGCGGTGGCGCGGCTCGCAGTCGATCCCACTGCCTACGCCGCAATCTGCCGCATCGACACCGGCAGCGCTGCCGGCGAACGCAGCAGCGGCCTGCCCGGATCACTGCAGGGCAAGCTGAAAACAGCGCATTGCGTGATGTGTACGGGGACGGCCAGTCCGCCGCCGGCCGTGACCTTGGCGCCGATCGTAATTGCAGCAGCACCCGAACTCCTGCTGCCGGTCGATGATGTCCGCGACGCTCCGCGCGATGCTGACGCGTTGCAGCCGCTGCAACCGCGCGCGCCGCCGCGCGCCTGACTTTTCCGCATTGATTCGCATGGCGCGCGGCATGGACGCGCGCATGGCACTTCGGCAGTCGCCGGGGAAGTCAACATAATATATTGATTTTAAAGGATATTTTGTGAAAAACCACATCAAATCGTCGCTGATCGCAATGCTGCTGACACTGCTGTGTACGGGTCAGGTGCTGGCGCAGAACGTCACGGTAAAAGATGCGTGGATCCGGGGTACGGTTCAGGGCCAGACGGCCACCGGCGCGTTCATGGAGATCTCGGCCAAATCCGCAGCGCGGCTCATCAGCGTGGCGACACCGCTTACCAGGCACGCCGAGGTGCACAACATGAAAATGGAAAACGGCGTGATGAAAATGTTTCCTGTCGATGGCATCGACGTGCCCGCGGGCCAGACCGTGAAACTGGCGTCCGGCGGCTATCACGTGATGCTGATGAATCTGCCCAGAGCCCTCAATGCCGGCGACCGGGTGCCCTTGCAGCTCACGTTTGAACTGGCGGACAGGAAGCGCGAGACCGTAGAACTGTCGGTCGAAGTGCGCGACGTCCGGGGCCAGCCGGCGCCGCAGCACAGGCATTAGTCCGCGTCGCTAGCGGGTGATGAGAACGGGCTTCGTGCCCAGCGCCTGTTCAGCACGCTCGGCCACTGCGCGTGCAGCCGCATCGTTCGGGTATGGCCCGGCTTGCACGCGATAAATGCCATCGTTGTGCAGAATGCGCAATGTGCTGGCGAGCCAGTCCGCCTGTGCCTGCAGTCTTGCCAGATAACTTTCGGCATTCGCCTGAATGCCGAAAGCGCCGAATTGCAGGTAGCTGCCGCCGGCGACTGCGGCCGCACCTGATGCCGGCGTGGCCGCAATCGCCGCCGGTGCGGCTGGAGTCGCCGACGGAACCGGGGTGGCCGGCAGCATTGCCGGTGCGACCGGCTCCACCGGCGGCAATGGCACGGCAACAAGCGGTGGGGTCTCAATCGCGACGGGCGCTGCGGGCGCCGTCGATGCCACAGGCGCGGGTGCCACAGGGGGTGCCGTTGCAGTCATGCCGGGAATGATGCTCTCGACTTCGACCATGCCGCTGCCTGCACCGATGATGCCAAGCCGGTGCGCCGCAGTGTAGGACAGATCGATCAACCGGTTGTCGATGAACGGGCCGCGGTCGTTGACGCGCACCACGGCCGATTTGCCGTTGGCTACATTGGTCACCCTGACATAACTGGGTATGGGCAGCACGGTATGTGCCGCGGTCATCGCATACATGTCATAGATTTCGCCCGAAGATGTCTGCTTGCCGTGATAGCGCCGGCCGTACCAGCTTGCAATCCCGCGTGCCCTGTACGGGGTCAGCTGGGTCATCGGCGTATAACTGCGGCCCATCACCGCATAGGGGCGCATGGTGCCGCGATGCAGCGGCTCGATCCGCGGTACCGCGTCCGGGATGGTGTCTATATCTGCGGGTGCTTTGGCGCCGGGACCGTCATCAAGGTAATAACCGCCCCCCTGTGCCGGCGCGGCTGATCCGGGCGTGCGGTCGCCGCCGCCGCGCTTCGGTGCGCCGCCGCAGGCCGTGAACATGATGGCGATGACCGCAACGGCGATGCTGCGAACTGCGATATGCGGCACAGAGCTCAAGCGGGCGCCCTCATGTCTGGACCAGTTTCTTGTGAGTGTTGATGCTCATCAGTATCCCGAAACCAAGACAGATCGAAACCAGCGAAGTTCCGCCGTAGCTGATCAGCGGCAGCGGCACCCCCACGACGGGAAGGATGCCGGACACCATGCCCATGTTGACGAACGCATATGTAAAAAAAGTCAGCGTAATCGCACCGGCAAGTAGCCGGGCAAAGAGCGTGGGCGCGTTGGCGGTGATGACCATCGCGCGCGCAATCACGAACAGGAACAGCAGCAGCAGCACGGCATTGCCAAGCAGGCCGAACTCCTCGGCATAGACTGCAAAAATAAAATCGGTGGTCCGCTCCGGTATGAAGTCGAGGTGGGTCTGGGTGCCGTTCATCCAGCCCTTGCCCAGAGCG
>JAOUIN010000054.1 GCA_029883965.1 Betaproteobacteria bacterium | reverse complement strand
CCCCGCCGCGGGTCAGTCCGCGTCGAAGCTAGGTGTGCAGGCCGGAGACAGTCGCTGGTTAATCGACCTGGCCGACACCAGCGAGGTCATTCCCGCCCCCAGCGTGTTCCCGGTACCGCTGACGCACTCATGGTTTCTCGGGGTGACCAACATCCGCGGCAACCTTTACAGCGTCGTGGATTTCCGCGCATTCAGTGAAGGTGTCGCCGCGAGCATCACCGAGGACTCCCGGCTGCTGCTGATCGCGGACAAATACCGGATTTATTGCGGTCTGCTGGTAGACCGGGTTCTGGGTCTGTACCGGGACGAGCAACTGAGCGTCGACAACGATGCCGTCACCGTTCCATGGGCAACAAAACAGTTCGTTGACCACCAGTCACAGCAATGGAAACAACTCGCTACGCAGCAGCTGGTAACACATCCCGACTTCCTTCAGGTCGGTGTTTGAAAAATGCAAGTCATCTCGAAACCGGGGTTCATCATGAAAATATTCAAGGGCTTTTCACGGCGCAAACCGGACAACATGTCCGATGACCAGGCTCAAACGCCGGAGGGCAGTAAAACGCTTCCGGCCGGGCTGCCTGTCATAGGGAAATGGCCGGTTACCCGGCAATTCCGTGTTCTGCTGGTGTTGCTGGCGGCAGCGCTGCTGGCCGCTGCACTGCTGGCAACGCTGCATAACCGTGAAGCCAAGCAGAACGCCGTTTACATATCAACGGCAACCGAAATGCAAATGCTGTCGCAAAGGATCGCGAACAGCGCACAACAGGCAACCCAGGGTATACCGGACGCCTTTCAGCAATTGCAGGAAAGTCGAGACCGTTTCACCGCAAACCTGAAACTTCTCACGGCAGGCGGCGAGAAGAACAACGTGGTTGTCGCTCCGTCATCATCTGCAATGCAGGAGTCACTCGCCGGACTGGGCAAGCAATGGGCTTCGGTGGAGAAGAACATCAACCTGATCCTGGCGCAGAAAAGCGGCCTGATAGATCTGAAAAAAATCGAAGACCTCATCCAGAAATCGACACCCCGGCTTTCACTGCTCGCGCAGGAACTGGCAATTGCTGCCATGGACGCTCGCGAACCTTATGCCACGATCACGTTTACGCGCCAGTTGCACGCGGATGTCGCCAATTTCAATTTCGACGAGGCGCTGCGCCTGCTCTCCACCGAATCGCCCAACCCGCAGGTCGCACTGAATCTGCGCAACAACACCCGCAACTACCAGGACACACTCAGCGCCCTGCTCGGCACCGCCAAGGGAAAGACTTCCATCCGTCCGATCAACAGTGAGAGCGCCAGACGCAAGGCCGCCGAACTGGACAAGGTGTTTTCGCCATTCGCTTCCGGAGTAAACACCATTGTCGGCAGCATGGCCGCCCTGGCTGGCGCCAAGCAGGGAAACCGTGACGTGTTTGCCGCCAGCGAAGGGCTGCTCAAACTGCCGGCGAGCCTGACGGATGCGTATCAGCAGGACACCGCCACCCAGAACCTGTACATCGGCGCCGCCATTGCCTTTGCGCTGCTCGCCTTGTGCTTTCTGTTCCTGCTGGGCAAGGTGTTCCTCGACGACGCGCGGCGCCGCGCGCTGCTGAGCGAACAGGAAAACAAGCGCAATCAGGACGCCATCCTGCTGCTGCTTGATGAAATGGGTCGTGTCGCGGACGGTGATCTCACGGTCCAGGCCAGGGTGACCGAGGATGTCACGGGTGCCATCGCCGATTCCATCAACTACACCATCGAGCAGGTACGGCAACTGGTCAGCGGGATCACCAAAGCCGCCGATCAGGTTACTTCGGCGACACGCAATGCGCAGAAAATCGCGACGCAACTGCTGGCCGCCGCTCAAAAACAGTCTACGGAAATAAAGGCAACCGGGCTGTCCGTCGTGCAGATCGCCGACTCGATCAACAAGGTTTCTGATAACGCCACCCGGTCAGCCCATGTCGCGCAGAACTCTCTGAATGCCGCAGAAAAGGGTGCGCAGGCCGTACGCAACGCAATCAACGGAATGGATGAGATCCGAGAGCAGATCCAGGAAACGTCCAAACGCATCAAGCGGCTGGGTGAAAGCTCCCAGGAAATCGGCGAAATCGTGCAGCTGATCACAGGTATCACCGAGCAGACCAACGTGCTCGCATTAAATGCGGCAATTCAGGCTGCTTCCGCGGGCGATGCCGGCCGCGGTTTCGCAGTCGTGGCCGAAGAGGTGCAGCGGCTTGCAGAGCGCTCGGCCGAAGCGACCAAGCACATCACCGAAATCGTCAAGATCATTCAGCAGGACACGCAAAGCACCGTTGAAGCCATGGAACGCAGCACCGAAGGCGTCGTGGAAGGCGCCAGAGTGGCCGACCAGGCGGGGCAGGCACTGCACGAGATCGAAATGGTATCGACGCAACTGGCCGAGCATATTGGAGCCATCTCCAATGCGACGCAGGACCAGGCCAAGTCGGCCGCGCAAATTGCCAGCAGCATGAAAGGCATCCTGAACATCACTCAACTGACCACCGCCGGAACCCAGAAGACCGCCCAGTCTGCGACCGAGCTGACCTCTCTGGCCGAGGAGCTCAAACGTTCGGTGTCCGGTTTCAAGCTCGCGTAAACGGACAATCCGTCTCACGCCAGCAAATCAACGAAAGAAGATCGAACAGCTCATGCCCGCCCTGCTCGCCCCCACCCTGTCCTGGGTCAAACCCGAGGTCGACCACGCCATGAAAACCGTGCGCGAGAACATTGCGCGCTTTCTGGCGGATCCCGAGGCTGTGGCATTGCTGAAGAAATGCCCTGAGCAGATTCACCAGGTCACCGGCGCACTGAACATACTCGGGCTGGACGGCGCGGTACGTTTCAGCGAGACGGTGGAGCAGGCGTTCGCCGGGGTCACCGCCCAACCGGTGATCAAGCCTTCAATGGCGGGCACGCTGGACCGCGCAGTCCACGCACTGAAGGAGTTTATTGACAGCCTTGCCAAAGGCGGCAGCAATGCACCGGTCAGGCTGTTTCCCCTGTACAAGGAAATCTCCGGACTCGCCGGCAAGGCTGGCGTGGCCGAGAAAGACCTGTTTTTCCCGGACCTGACGGCAGAAGCGCCGGCGAATGCGGCATCTGCCACAGTATCGCTGGACAAGCTTCCGGGCATCCTGCAGGCACAGCGTTCACGTTTCCAGCGCGGTCTGCTCACCACCCTGCGTACTCCGGACGCACGCGACGGCCTGAAGGAGATGCGCGCTGCACTGGAAGCACTGGATGCCATTTCCGCACAATTGCGTCCGCCGGGATCGCTGTGGTGGGCGGCAGCCGGGCTGGTCGACGGCCTGTTGCATCCGGATGCATCCAATGCCTGGAAGGCCACCGCGAAATCTCTCTGTGGAAAACTGGATCTGCGCATGCGCGATCTGTCCAAGGGTGAGGCACTGGACCTGTACCCGCTGCTGCGTGACGTACTGTTTGCCATTGCCAAGTGCGAAGCCGCCACCTCGCGCATTCGCGACATCAGACAGCTCTACCAGCTCGACAGCCTGTTCCCCGAACCGGATCTGCCCGGATTGATGGAATTTGACATGGACTGGCTGGAGCCGGCGCTCAACGAAGTACGGGCACGCGTACAGGCCATCAAGGACATCTGGATTCAATACGTATCCGGAGAAGCGGACACGCTGCGGGTGCTGCGCGAATCAGTCACTGCGCTGAAGGCAAAGATCCATGATCTCGGCAACGTGCAGATGATCAGAATGATTGATCTGATCGCCATCGTATCCACACGCCTGCCGAATCCCTATCCGCGGCATAGCCAGCTGATGATCACGGAAATGGCCTCGGCGTTTCTGCTGATCGAGAATATCGTTGACCGGTTCACCGATGCCCCGCAGGAATTGGAGCAGCAGGTTGAAATCATGGGAGGCTGGCTGCTGGATGCAGTCAAGGGCGAAGCACCAAAACCCGTGCCCGCGGGCTTGCGGGAGGACCTGACACAGGAGATCAGCCGGCTGAGACTGCAGATGCAGGTGGCCAAGGAGATCGCCAGCAACCTGCAGCATGTCGAGCAGATACTCGACGGCTACGCACGCGACAACTCCCGGATCAACACGCTCGCGTCGCTGCCGCCCTCCCTCAAGCAAATCCACGGCGCCCTGTCGATTGTGGGCTTCGACCGCGCGGCTGAAGTCCAGTCGATATGCAACAAGCTGATTTCCAAATGCGCAAACGCGGACCCGGACTGGAAAAACAGCGATATGGATACCGTCGTCGAGGGCCTGAGCAGCCTCGGCTTTTACCTTGATCCCTGTCTCCGTGGCATGGCACCACTGGAAAGCGCGCTGGATACTTTCTTCGAGCGTCTGGCACAGCGCAATGCCCCTCCGCCGCCGGCAGCGGCCGCAGAATCACCGCCGGACACTGCTGTACAGGAGCCGCCAGAGGCGTGCATGCCTGCAGACGCAGAGATGCCCGCGTCAGCCGCATCGCCAACCGCGCCGGCAACAGCAGCCGGCGAACAGCTGCTGGACATTTTCCTGGAAGAAGCTGGCGAGGTTCTTGCATCAATCGGCGAGGCCCTCTCCGCCTGCAGCAACAATACGCAGGACATCGACGCGCTCACCACCATCCGCCGCGGTTTTCATACACTCAAAGGCAGCGGGCGCATGGTCGGCCTGAACGATCTGGGCGAAACCGCCTGGGAAATCGAACAGGTCATGAACCACTGGCTGGAGCAACAATGGCCGGCGACCCCCACGCTGCTCGAACTGATCGAACCCGCAACAGAACTGTTCCGCTCCTGGGTTGGCCAGCTCACTACGCATCAGCCGCCGGTCATAGACGCCACGCAGCTGATCTCGATGGCCGGCGCGCTGAAAGCAGCGGCTTCAGCCGATGCCGCCCCGCCGGGAGAGGCCGTGACCACCGCTACACCGCCGCGCGATCCGGAAGCTGCCGCGCCCAGTACCGAGCCGGAAGAGATTTCCATCGGCTCCGCGCGCGTGCCGAGATCTTTTTTCGACAGTTATTGCAAGGAGTCGCAGCAACATCTCGCCGCGCTCACTGCCGGGATCAAATCCTGGATCGACACGCCCGGAAGCGATGACGGCAGCGCTCTCGAAATCGCCGCTCACACGCTGGCCAGCATTTCACGCACCGCCGGTCTGATACCCCCCGCTGATCTCGCCGTGCGGCTGGAACAGTGCCTGCCCAACGTAAAACTCGTGACGCAGGCCGGGGATCTGGAGTTGTTGCAGCGCACCGCGACCACTCTGTCGGCGATGCTGGACGACATTGCCCGGCAACAGTATCCGGATGCGGCAGGTGGACTGATCGCCGAACTCGACGCACTGAACCGGCGTTTGCAAACGCCACCGGTGCCGGATCTGGAACCGGCGGCGGCCGAAGCTGCGTCCGATTCCGCTGCAGCACCGCCACTGCCTGACGCAGAAGCCGATGTTGCAAAAGCGACATTCGAGTTCGAACCGATCGACGATGCCGCGCTGGTCAGGGCGGCAGCCGCGCGAACCGTGCAGGAACAGCGCACGGTACGCGACGATCTGGATCCGGATCTGCTGCCGATCTTCCTGGAAGAGGCATTGCAGCTGCTGCCGCAGATCAGTCGCGACCTGCGCGACTGGAAAGTGGCCCCCGGGGATCTGCAGGTACAACAGGCGCTGCAGCGCGCGCTGCATACCCTGAAAGGCAGCGCACGCATGGCCGGGGCGATGCGTCTGGGCGAACTCACCCACCTGATGGAAACCCGCGTCGAAGCAGCCATCACAACCGGTACGCCGGCGATGTCGTTGCTGGAAGACATCGAAATCCAGGTTGACCGCCTGTCCGAAGGCATCGAACGTCTTCGCGGTGCCGCCAGTCCGGAGGAACCCTCTGCAGTGACGGCCGGATCCCGACCCGCACCGGCAACGGCCACTGAGGAGCTCCGCGACCAGGCGCCGGCTGCGCCGCTGCCGCGGCCAGACGTCCCGCTGCAGGGCGCCGCCATGCTGCGCATCCACGCCGATGCGCTGGATCGCCTGATTAACGAAGCCGGCGAAGTCGGCATTGCGCGCAGCCGGATCGAAGGCGAACTGCGCAACATCAAACAATCCCTGCTGGAACTCGACGACAGCATGGTCCGGCTCAAGGGCCAATTGCGGGAAATCGAAGTTCAGGCCGACAGCCAGATGCAATCACGCCACTCCGTCAGGGCCGCGGACCGGCCCGAGTTCGATCCCCTCGAGTTTGACCGTTACACCCGGCTGCAGGAACTGACACGGCTGATGTCTGAGAGCATGCACGACGTGACTGCCGTACAGCAAACGCTGCAGCGGAACGTCGGTGAAGTTGAAGCCGCCGTATTGCAGCAGGCACGGGGCAGCCGGGATTTGCAGCGGGGCCTGATGCAAACCCGGACCGTCCCGTTTTCCAATCTTGATGAACGCCTGTACCGGGTTGCGCGCCAGACTGCGCGCGAACTCAACAAGAAAATCAATCTCGACATCAAGGACAGCCACATCGAACTTGACCGCAGCGTGCTGGAACGAATGGCCGCACCGCTGGAACATCTGCTGCGCAATGCGATCGGACACGGCATTGAAACGCCGGATCGGCGCCGTGCTTCCGGAAAACCGGAGGCCGGTGAAATCAACGTGTCACTGCGGCAGGAAAGCAATGAGATCGCGATTATCATCCGCGACGACGGTGCCGGACTGGATCTGGAGAAACTGCGCGCCAAAGGCATCGAAAAAGGACTGCTGGACCCGAACCAGGCAGCCTCGGATGACGAGCTGATGGCGCTCATTTACAACCCCGGGTTTTCAACCGCAGAGGAGGTCACTGCGATCGCCGGTCGTGGCGTAGGCATGGACGTGGTCCGCAACGAAATCACGGCGATCGGCGGCCATATCGAGACATCATCGGTTGCCGGCAAGGGCGTCACCTTCAGCGTCTTCCTGCCCCTGACTCTGGCGGTCACGCAGGCCGTACTGGTCCGTTCGGGCACGAACACGGTCGCGATTTCCTCGGCCATGGTCGAACAGGTTTTAAGTCTGCAACCCGAGCAGTTGTCCGCGGTGCAGGCGAGCGGAAGCGTAACCGAGCGCGGAATTACGTACCCGCTGTACATGCTGCATCAATTGCTCGGATACCCGGCGCCGGAAACAGCGGCCGAGGGCTACAGTTCGGTCCTGCTGTTGCGCAGCGGTTTGCAGCGTATTGCGCTGCATGTCGATGGACTGACCCGCAATCAGGAAATCGTCGTCAAGAACATCAATCCGCAGCTGTCCCGGGTGCCCGGCGTCACCGGCGCCACGGTGCTGGGCGACGGCCGCGTAGTCCTGATCATCAATCCCGTGCACCTGACCCACCGCGCTTTACCCGTGATTGACGCGCCGCCGACCGCATCCGCGGTTCCGGCGGAGACGCCGCCGGCGGCACCGACGATCATGGTCGTTGACGACTCGCTGACCGTCAGGAAAATCACCGGCCGGATGCTGGAACGCGAAGGCTACCGGGTCGTCACGGCCAAGGATGGCCTTGATGCGCTCGAACAGATGGAAAGGGTCATGCCGGACGTCATGCTCGTAGACATCGAAATGCCGCGCATGGACGGCTTTGATCTCTCCTCCCGCATACGTCAGGATGCCCGGACCTCGACGATTCCCATCATCATCATTTCATCGCGCACGGCCGACAAACACCGCAACCGCGCACAACAGATCGGCGTCAATGCTTTTCTGGGCAAGCCGTATCAGGAATCAGAACTGCTGGCGCACGTCGCACAGTACGCAAAGCCAGCGCCAGCACGTTAGACCGACCGGCGCGGAAATATACCATAACTTGTTGTTTTTATTAATTTTTTCTTGAGGCGATCAGCCCCTCGCGCTCCAGCAACGGGTAAACGCCCCCCGCCTGCACCAGCGCCATCAACGACGCCGGCAGCGGCTTCCCTGTCAGTGACTGCTTGCGCGTGATATTGCGCACCCTCGCGTTTTCAAAATCGACTTCGGCTTCCTCGCCTTCGCTGAAAGCCGCGTGTACGCCCGGACACTCCAGCGCAGGGAAAGCAAAATTCACGCAATTGCGAAGGAACAAACCGTTAAGCGATTCGGCAAGCAGGCATGACAGCCCGAGGTTTTTCAGAGACCGCGCTGCGGCGCGGCTGGATCCCATGCCGAAATTCCTGCCGCCGATCAGGATGTCGCCTTTTTTGACCTGTTCCGCCCAGCCCGGACGGTTTGCACTGAACACATACATCGCCTGCTCTTCATGTGTCAGGTAAAACGCCTTGTTGGGCAGGATCAGATCGGTGTTGATGTTGTCGCCGACGATCCAGACACGTGCCTTGAAGTTCATGATCTCACTGTTAAAAACGTTTAACCGCCAAGACGCCAAGAGCGCCAAGAAAACCGATTTAATTGTCTTAAGTCGTTAACGGTTATTCAACCGGGTCAATGTTCAGCATGCAAATCAAGAGGCGCTCCGCCGGACTTTTCTGGTTCTCTTGGCGTCTTGGCGGTAACCGATCCTGACGGTAAGTGAATTTGACTTCAATTCAAAAACTCCCGCGGATCGGTAATCACCCCGGTCAGCGCCGACGCCGCTACTGTCGCCGGTGACGCCATGTAGACCTGCGAACTCGGATCGCCCATGCGGCCCTTGAAGTTGCGTGTGCTCGACGTCACGCAGACTTCATCCGGGCCCAGCACACCCATGTGGCCGCCGCCGCACGCGCCGCAGGTCGGTGGCGCGATCATCGCGCCAGCGTCAAGCAGCGTCTGCACCGCACCGCTGGCAACGACATCGCGATAAACGGTCTGCGACGCCGGGGTGACGATGAAACGCACACCGGGCGCGACGCGCCGGCCCCTGACCACACGCGCCGCGAGTTCGATGTCATCCTGCGTGCCATTGGCGCAGGAACCGAGATAGGCCTGATCGATGCGCGTGCCTGCGACCTTGTTCACCGCCTGCGAGTTGTTGACCACGCTGTCAGGCAGCGCCACCAGCGGCTCCAGCGTTGACAGATCGACCTTGCGCACGGCGTGATACTTTGCGTCGGCATCCGGCCGGACCGGCGCGTAAGCGCCCGGATTGCGCGCCCTGATCCACGACTCCAGGGCTGCGTCGGCCTCAAAGGTGGCGAACTCCGCCGACAGTTCCGCCGACATCGCCGCCAGCGTCTTGCGCGCATTGATGGACAGGCCGGCGACACCCGCTCCGCCGTATTCGACGTTCATCGTCGCGTGGTCTCCGTGCACGCCGGCGATCTGAAGGAATGCATCCTTGGCCGTCACTGCGTCCGGCAGCGCACCCGTGAGTTCATAGCGCACGGTTTCGCCGCAGCGAAACCAGGTCTGGCCCTTGATCGCCGCGTAAATGATGTCGGGCCCGCCGACGCCGCGCGCGAGGCAATTGAACACGCCCGCGCTGCAGGTATGCGAGTCACTGCACAGCAGCACCGACCCCGGCAGCGCATAGCCGTAATCCGCCACCAATTGATGACTGATGCCCTGATTGTGGCCGACGTCGTGGAACCGCTTGATACCGAATTTTTTGACAAACGCGCGTCCGGTCACCTGTGCCGCCGCCGCCTGTTGCGTCGGCGCCGGCACCCTGTGATCAAACGTCACAACGATTTTCGACGGATCAGCGACCTTAAGAATCTCGCGCCAGTTGTTGGGCATGAAATTGTTGTCGAACAGGATCACCGTATCGACATCGACGGTCACCACATCGCCCGGCACGACCGCTTTGCTGCCGCTTTTGGCCGCGAGGATTTTCTCGGCGATGGTCATGCCCATAATTGATCTCCAGAAATCTCCGTCATTCCGGCGCAAGCCGGAATCCAGGGATTTGCCGGAAACGACCTACCGGCTTTTCCGGACTCCGGCTTTCGCCGGAGTGACGATGGCAGGTCAACCACCCTTGTACTTCTCTTCCATTTCATCCAGTACCTTCATGCCCATCAGGTCATTCAATTCCTCGAACCCGACCTGCAGATCAGTGCGATCGACCACCTTGTTCTGCCCCACCACCTCGGTCTTGAACACCTCCAGCGCATTCATCATGCCGCGCAGCGCCGCGGTGGTCAGCAGGCGCGGATAACTGACCGCCGCGACGCCGATGTCCTGCAGCTGCTGCGGGCTCATCAGCGGCGTAGTTTTGCGCGGCCGCATGCCCAGCCCCATGTTGACGATCAGCGGCTTGGGAACGTTCTTCGCGACCTTGGCAATGTCTTCCTTTGACAACAGCGCATCGGCGTACATCACGTCGGCGCCGGCCTCGGCATACAGGTTCAGGCGGCGAATCGCCTCGTCCACGCCATGCGGCCCCGCCGCATCGGTTCGCGAGACGATGACGAAATCATTGTCGCGGCGCGCGTCCACCGCAGCCTTGACCTTCTGCACCATTTCCTCCGCAGGTATGCACGACTTGCCCGCCATGTGGCCGCAGCGCTTGGGCCACACCTGGTCTTCGATCATCAGCGCGGCCATGCCGGCCTTTTCGAACGCGCGCACCACGAAATGTACGGTCATCGCATTGCCATAGCCGGTGTCGGCATCTGCGCGCAGCAGCAGGTCGCTGCAGTCGGCGAGGCGCCGGGCGTTGTTGAGATTTTCCTCGAAAGTCATCACGCCGCGATCCGCCCAGCCCATGCGGCTCTCCGACACGCCGGCACCGGAAATTGCCGCGGTCCTGAATCCGGCCTGTTCTACCAGGCGCACGCTGTAGCCGTCGTAGACCCCGGGCTGTATGAGTATCTCTTTGCTTTGAATCAATTCCTTGAATTGCCTGCCCTTGCTCAGCATATGAAACTCCCCGGTTGTCGATGTGGCTGATTGTAGAACCGCAGGTTAACGGTAACAGCACGCTTACCGGATCATGGACTATGCCGCATGCGAGGGTAGCTGGCGCACCCCCCAAGAGTCGCGCGAAGACCGGTGGCCGGCGGCGGCGCGATCAGGCCGCGTCAGAGGCGGACTGTGAGTGAAAGGTGTAGGTATTCTTGCCCAGCTTCTTCGCCGCATACATCGCCTTGTCGGCACTCCTGAGCAATTCTTCCGCACTGCGGCCATCCTGCGGGAAAACCGCGATGCCGATGCTGACCGTTACGCGCACGTCCTTGTTATCGATACTGTAAGGTGCCGCCACCGCGGCGAGCATGCGCTGGGCGACCAGCGCCGCGTTCTCCGGCACCGTCAGCTTGGTCAGCATGACCGTGAACTCATCGCCGCCAAGCCGGGCGATTCGATCTTCGTTTTCGAGCAGCTGGCCGCGTCCGATGCTGTCGTCCTCGCGCAGTGTATCGCGCAACCTGGCACCGACGTCCTTCAACAACCGGTCTCCGGCGCCGTGGGCCAATGCATCGTTGACCTCCTTGAAGCCGTCAATATCGACAAACATCATGGCGAGCACCT
>JAOUIN010000327.1 GCA_029883965.1 Betaproteobacteria bacterium | reverse complement strand
CTCTCAGACCAGCCCTTTGCCCTCGAGATATTTCTGCGCATCGAGCGCTGCCATGCAGCCGGTGCCGGCGCTGGTGACCGCCTGCCGGTAGACGTGGTCCTGCACGTCGCCTGCCGCAAAAACCCCCGGTATGCTGGTGGCAGTGGCATTGCCGGCGAGACCGCTTCTGGTGATGATGTAGCCGTTTTTCATGTCGAGCTGGCCCTCGAAAATATCGGTATTCGGTTTGTGCCCGATGGCGATGAAAACGCCCTGCAGCTTCTTTTCGGTGGTGGCGCCGGTCTTCGCGTGTTTCACGCGCATGCCGGTAACGCCGGTATTGTCGCCCAGGACCTCATCGAGCACGTGATCCCACAGTATCGTCGCCTTACCCGCGGCAACGCGCTCGTTGAGTTTGTCGACCAGTATGGCTTCGGCACGGAACTTGTCGCGCCGGTGGACCACGGTGACGTGGCTGGCGATATTGGTCAGGTACAGAGCCTCTTCAACGGCGGTATTGCCGCCGCCGATGACCGACACTTCCTGGTTCTTGTAGAAAAATCCGTCGCAGGTGGCGCATCCGGACACCCCCTTGCCCATGAATTTTTCCTCGGATGGCAGACCCAGGTACATTGCCGAAGCGCCTGTGGCAATGATCAGCGCGTCGCAGGTGTACGTACCCTGGTCACCAACCAGAGTGATTGGCGCATCCTTCAGGCGCACAGTGTGAATGTGGTCGAAGATCATTTCGGTGTTGAAGCGCTCGGCGTGTTTCTGAAAGCGTTCCATCAGCTCCGGGCCCTGAACGCCGTCAGCATCTGCCGGCCAGTTGTCCACGTCGGTAGTGGTCATCAGCTGACCGCCCTGGGCGAGACCGGTGATCAGCACCGGCTTGAGGTTGGCGCGGGCGGCATAAACGGCAGCCGAATAACCGGCAGGGCCGGAACCGAGTATCAGAACGCGGCAATGTTTCGTAGTAATTGTCATGGTCTCAAAGGCATTTTGGAGTTGTAAAAGCCGAAAGGCCGCAGCATGCGGCCGCTGGAGTGAAATCGAAGATTGTAACTTAAGCGGTTACTGTATAATGAAAAAGTCCAATATTAAGCAGTTAAATCAATAGACTAGAACAAGCGGCTGGTCCGCGAATCGGGCGGCTAACGGGAGAAGATCTTGTGATCCTCATGGGACGGTACGCCAGAGCGGGGGCATATTTTGTTGGTTGTGTCGCCACGATCGTATTGTCATCGTGGGCGTGGGCCGATGATATGACCTCAAATTCGTCGCAACAGGAGCGCCAACTTCCTCCCGTTCTGATTGCGCAAGTCGCGGATCCCGCACCGTCTGCTGCTGGCGACGAGCTGAAATTCGAAATCCGCCGTTATCACGTCGATGGCAACACCCTGTTGCCACAGGAGGATATTGACCGCTTGACCGCGCCTTACACCGGAAAGCGCAAGGATTTCGGTGATGTGCAGCGCGCGCTCGAGGAGCTGCAGAAACTGTACCAAACCAGCGGTTACTCGGGCATACAGATTTCTCTGCCCGAGCAGGAACTCGATCGGGGTGAGGTCATATTCAAGGTGATCGAGCCCAAAATCGGCAGAGTGCTGGTCGAAGGCAACCAGCATTTCAGCGCGGAAAATGCCCGGCGCAGTGTGCCGTCACTGGTTCCCGGCACGACCCCGAAGGCGCGCGAAATCGCGGCCAGCGTGAAATTGGTCAATGAGAATCCCGCCAAGCAGAGCGCGGTGTTGCTGCGCCCCGGTGGGACTGATGACGCAGTGGACGCGGTTATTCGCGTTGCCGATGTGCGCCCCGTGCGCTACAGCGTGAGTTTCGACAATACCGGTAACGAGGAAACGGGAAAATACCGGACTGCCTTTGCATTTCAGAATGCGAATCTGTTTGACCGTGATCATGTATTGACTATGCAATACATTACTTCGCCGAAAAACAGGAACGATGTGGAGGTCTTCGGCGTGGGGTACCGCATTCCGTTATATGAGCAGGGAGATTCCATCGATCTGGTTGCGGGCTACTCAACCGTGGATTCCGGAACCGTGCAAAATCTGTTCAATGTCTCGGGGCAGGGTTCAATTTATGCGATGCGCTACAACCATAATTTTCGCAAGATAGGCGATCTTGATCATCGCTTTGTGTACGGACTGGATTACCGTATTTACCAGAATCAGGCTGTTCCGGTGGGCAGCACTTTTAATGTCATTCCTGATATCACGGTGCATCCCGTCAGTCTGACCTACGGTGGTCAGTTGCGTGCGGATCAACGTGATGCAAGTTTTTATGTGAATTTTTCGCAGAACATCCCGGGCGGCAATGACGGTGCGCAGGCTAACTTCGATGCTTCGCGACTGGATGCGCCGGCAACATACCGTATATGGCGGCTAGGCGGTGTTTATACGTATAGTTTTCAGGATGCCTGGCAGTTTCGCTTGAAGGTTGATACGCAGTATTCGCAGGATCCACTGATTGCGCCCGAGCAATTTGGCATTGGCGGTGCCGAAAGCATCAGGGGTTTTAATGAGCGTTATACGTCAAATGACAAAGGCTATCGCTCTAATTGGGAAATTTACACGCCTGATTTGAGTGGGCTGCTGAAGTTTGAGAAAGCAAGATTACGGCTCCTGACTTTTTATGACACGGGGCATGTCAGTCGTAATTCACCGCAACCCGGAGAATTGGCGAATGCCAGTCTGGACAGTGCGGGGCTGGGTATTCGGATGAGTTATGGCACAAATTTCACTGCCAAGGCCGACTATGCGCGGGTCATGCATGACGGCACGCAGGCTACTAGTGTAGAGCCGGCAGGCCGGTATCGCTGGCATGTATCCATTGCATATGTATTCTAGCGATTTGAAAAAATA
>JAOUIN010000326.1 GCA_029883965.1 Betaproteobacteria bacterium | reverse complement strand
TTGATTGGTAACTTGTAAGGCGGTAGCTGGTAATTTTCTAAGAAAACATCTGGTTAATTCTCGAATATTATATGTCACCCTTACAGAATACCGAGAATCGATATTTTCATCTGCAAAATGCAACATGTCTGGCTATGATGATGCACGTCTGACAGCTCGAAAGCAGTTGCCATCCACGCCAAACAGCCAAGAAGAGGGCAGCATGAAACGCATGACCACCCAGCTCCGGGCACTCGTCAAAGCCGGAAAATTCCTTGAACTGCCCGCAGTGCACGACCCGCTTGGCGCGAAACTCGCCGAGAGCATCGGCTTCAAAACGATCTACAACGGCGGCTTCGTCACCGGCGGCAGCACCACCATCAGCGAGCCGCTGCTGACCATGACCGAGCAGATCACCGTCGCCGCCAACATGGCCAAGGCGGTGGACATCCCCGTGATCATGGACGCGGGCGCCGGCTGGGGTGAACCGCTGCACACCATGCGCACGGTGCGCGAATGCATACGCGCCGGCATCGCCGGCGTGCACATCGAGGACCAGCTCTTTCCGAAGCGCGCGCATTACCATACCTATGTCGCGCACAACATTCCGTTCAATGAGTTCCGCGACAAGATCCGCCTCGCCTGCGTGCAGCGCGATCAGACCGACCGCGACTTCGTCATCATCGCCCGCTCCGACGCCTGCCGCGAGCAGGGTTACAAGGAGGCGGTCAAGCGCATGCGCATGGCATGCGACGAGGGCGCCGACATGGGACTCATCTTCCCGCGCACGCCCGCCGAAACGAAAAGTGCACCAAAAGACTGCAAACTGCCGATGGTCTATGTGCAAAGCCGCGGCAACCGCGACGGCCGGCCGCTCTATTCCTTCAAACAGCTCGAAGACATGGGTTACGCCGGCAGCATCGACGCCATCCTGTCGGTGGGCGTGCAATACCATTTCATGCGCAAGGCCCTGCTGGAACTGAAAAAGACCGGCGACTACACCGGCATTTCACAGAAGGATTACATCACCGCGCGCAAGGGCGTCGAGGATCTGATCGGGCTCGAGGACTATTACCGCATCGAGCGCGAGACGGTCGAAAAAACTGAAGGAAAGAAACCGAAACGACGCTGAGCCCCGCATTACGCAGGCAGGTGCCCGATTTCACACAACACGAGCCACGTTGGGGTGATCACTCCGGTTACTTCTTTTTCGCCGCCCTCTTCTTCGCCGGTTTAGCGGATTTTTTAGACGTCGCTTTTTTTACCGCCCTGCCTTTCGGCCCTCCCGCTGCCGTTCCCCCGCCGGATGCCGGCACGACCATCAGTTTCACCAGGGACCGGAATCCGCGCGCATCGAGCTCATCGAGTCGATTGAGTTGGGCCAGCAGCGCAACACCGTTCTTTCCGGGTAGCCCGTGGCGCAGGCAGTCATCAAGCTTCGCCTGATGGTCTTCCTCATCCATCGGTGCATTCCATGAGCCCCGCGGTCCGCGGCATACCGCTTTGTAGCGGGTGCCATCGGCCAGCTCGACTTCGACCTCCACATACATCGCATGAAAATCCCCGGGGATGGATTGGTCCTGCCGCAGTTCGAATTTCTGCAGCAGCCCGACCATGTCGGATCGAAAACGCCGTTCGTCGGTGAAGGTGTCGATTTTCACGGCACCGTCGAGCAGTGCCGCCGCCGTGGTGTACTGCAGGCTGAATTTGCCGTCGAGGCCCGTGGCCGGCTGTGGACGGTTCACGTATTTCATCACCGGCGACACCATGCGCACACGGCTGATGTCGCTACGGCCCTGCAGCTGTCGATGCAGTTCCAGCCCCGCAGTAATACCGTAGTGCGTGCCGTATTGCGACGGAAACAGTTTGATCGCGAGGCCGGGATCGACCACGCGCCAGGGTTTGCCGTAAGCCAGCAGGCGCTCCGTGTCGAAACGGTCCGGATAATAGGTGTCGATCAGCCCCTTGTGCGCCTCGAACACATCCGGGTTCGCGGTGAATCCGCGCGCCGCGAGCAGCGCCGCATCCAGTCCCGAGGCGGCGGCATGCCCGCAATGCGTCGCCTTGGTCATCGAGCCGACATTGGCCAGCAGCGCGCCGGCGCGTGACGCCGCGATGCCCAGCGCATGTTGCAGAGTCAGCGCATCCAGCCCGAGCAGATCGGCCGCGACCACGGCGCTGCCGATGACGCCGGCCACGCCCGGCGGATGGAACTTCAGCGCCTCGGGCACATACTGGTCGCCCGCATACTGCAATCGCCCCTGGATTTCCAGACCTTTGGCGACTGCAACAATGACCTGAATGCCGCTCAGCCCCAGCGATTCAGCCAGCGCGAACGCGACCGGCACTGTCGGCGACACCGCATGCGTCGGCGGACTCCACATCGGTTCGAAATCGAGCACATGCGTGGCCACTGAATTCACATAAGCGGCCTGCACCAGCGACAGCCGGGTGCGCGTGCCCCAGACCGTCGCCTGTGGCCGGCCGCCGAGCGCGCGCAGGTGCGCGGTCATGAGGGTCACCGGCGGCTCGCGACTGCCGGCAAGCGCCACGGCCACGCCGTCCTTGATCGCCTGTTTGACACGATGCACACATGTCTCGTCCAGCGACTGGCGACCGGTCGTCTGGATGATGCGGCAGATCTCCTGTGTCAGTCCCAAATCATGACTCCCGGTGCGGAACGGTGCCTGCGGGCGCGATCGCTGTCACAGGATTGCCGCTACTTTTTCTTCACCGCCTTCTTTGCCGGTTTTTTTGCCGGCATTTTTTTCGCCGCCGCTTTTTTCACGGGCCTGCCCTTCGCCTTGCCGCCCATCGCTTCTTTCGCCGCTTCACGCCCGGCAATGCGGCCGAAGACTGCGCCCGACATCAGCCCCGTGCCCAGCGGATA
>JAOUIN010000053.1 GCA_029883965.1 Betaproteobacteria bacterium | reverse complement strand
CAGCGACTGCAAGCTTGATCCGGCGGCACCCAAACCCTCCATTGAAACCCTGCTGCATGCGGCACTGCCTTACGCCTTTGTCGAGCACGCGCATGCCGATGCCGTGCTCGCGGTCGCCAATGTGGCTGAGTCCGCAACCGCCTGCGCCGCAGCTTTCAGTGATCTGGCTCCAGTCGTGCCGTATCGCCACTCCGGCATTGCGCTGGTGCGGGCGTGCAAAACGGTGTTTGACCACCATGCAACGTCGCGCACCATAGGATTGATCCTTGCCTTTCATGGTGTCGTCGCGTTCGGCCAAAGCGCGCGGGAGTCCTATGACAATCTGATGCGCCTGGTTACCATCGCCGAAGAATATCTGCTGCGGCACGCAGACTCGGCACCGGCCGTGACACCCGGGCTCGCGCCGTCCGCCAATGAGGGCCTGGCTGAAAGTCTGCGCAGCAGTGCATCGACGATCGCCGGTTTTCCGCTGGCCAGCAAGATTGTGTGCACGCCGGCAACGCTGGCGTTTTCGAAGCGCCATGACCTTGCCGCAATCTCACAGCAGGGTCCCCCGACGCCGCAGCATGCGATATATACCAAGCGCGTACCGCTGCTCGGTAGCGATACGGAAGCTTATGCCGCTGATTACCGGGCCTATCTCGCACGCACGCTGGGACCGAAGGCCGGACATTATATCGATGCGGCGCCGCGTATCGCCTTAAGTCCGGAATTCGGCTTGTGCGCATTTGGCGTCGACGAACACCATGCCGCGGTCGCCGCCGAGATTTATCTGCACGACATCGATATCATCACACGTGCCAGCGCTCATGGCACTTACCGTTCTGCCAGAGAAGAGGATATTGCGCGGGCGGAACTGGAATACGGCGGCTTCGAAAAACGCGTGCGCGCCGGCCTGGCATCCTCTCGGTCTTCAAGCTGAAATCATGTCTGCCTTTCATACGCTGCGCTGGATCGATGACACGCTGGAAATGCTCGACCAGCGCGCCTTGCCTGATCGCTGCGACTACCTGCGCTTCGACAGCGCGACAGCGGTTGCCGCAGCGATCCGCGATCTGGTCGTACGCGGCGCACCCGCCATAGGCTGCGCGGCGGCCTATGGCATTGCGCTGGAAGCCCGGCGATCGGCCGGTTTGTCACGCGAGCAGTTTGACGAGGCGCTGGAGCGCGCGTTTTCCATCATCGCGCAGAGCCGCCCTACCGCAGTCAATCTGGCGTGGGCCCTCTCACAAATGCGCGCAGGCCTTGGCGCTGCCGGATCTGCCGGCAACACCGCGCGTGCCGCGGCACTGCTGGAAACCGCGCAGAAAATCGCGGCCGATGATGTACGCATCAACCGCGCGCTGGGAACACACGGCGCGTCGTTGCTGCCGGATGCAGCCTGCGTGATGACCCACTGCAACGCCGGTGCGCTCGCCACCGCGGGCCATGGCACTGCGCTTGGCATCATTCGCTCCGCGGTGGACGCCGGCAAGAAAATCGAGGTCATTGCCAACGAAACACGCCCGTTCCTGCAGGGCGCACGGCTGACGGTCTGGGAACTGCAGCAGGACGGCATCCCGGTGACGCTGATTGCCGACAGCGCCGCCGGTCATATGATGGGCCACCGAACGGTCGACGCCGTCATCGTCGGCGCTGATCGTGTTGCGGCGAATGGCGATGTGGCCAACAAGATCGGCACTTACATGATGGCCGTGCTCGCCAAACGCCACGGCATACCGTTTTACGTCGCCTGTCCGGTATCAACGATCGACATGAACCTGCGGTCAGGGCAGGAAATTCCGATTGAAGAACGGTCTGCGGATGAAGTCGCCGGCTATCGCGACATGCGCTGGGCACCGGCGGAGACACGCATTGCCAACCCGGTATTTGACGTGACGCCGGCCGACCTGGTGACGGCACTGGTCACCGAGCACGGCGTCATGCGGTCGCCTGACCGCATGACCCTGGAACAACTGATGAGAAAATAACGCCGGAAACGGCGCTCAGATCGTCAGGCCGCCGCTGACTTCGATGACGGCACCGTTGATGTAGCTGGCTTCGTCTGAGGCGAGGAAAGCGAAGGTGTTGGCAATTTCTTCCGGCTTGCCCAGGCGCCCCATCGGCACGCGGTCTTCGAGTGCGCCAATGACTTTCTCCGGAATGGACCCGAGAATGCTGGTGGCAATGAATCCCGGACACACGGCATTGGCACGGATGCCCTTGCGACCCAGTTCACGCGCCCAGGTCTTGACCATGCCGATAACGCCGAACTTGCTGGCTGCGTAATTGGTCTGGCCGAAATTACCGTGCAGGCCCACGATTGACGATGCGTTCAGGATCACGCCGGATTGCTGCTCGAGCATCTTGTGCACCACCGCGCGGGTGCAGTTGTAAACCCCCTTCAGGTTGATGTCGATGACGCTGTCGAACTGGTCTTCGGTCATGTTCTTCAACTGCGCGTCGGCCACGATCCCGGCATTGTTGACCAGGCAGTCCACCCGGCCCCATCTGTCGACCGTCGCCTTGACCATGGCTTCGAGCGACTTCATGTCGCGAACATCTGCAATATGGCCCATGGCATCGCCACCCTCCGCTTGGCACAACGCGACCGTATCATCAATCCAATCCTGCTTGATGTCGCAAACCAGGACCTTCGCGCCTTCGCGGGCGAACTTGACTGCTGTGGCTTGCCCAATACCCCGTCCGGCGCCAGTAATGATGGCTACTTTGTCTTTAAGTCGCATGTGTCGCCTTTTATGGTTACATGCCGGTTATCGGCAGTTGCGGCGCACAATTTAGCCCATTTTGGCGCGATGCACAATGCGTGTGCATCATTGATTTAAGAAATTGATTTATATAGCAATTTCCGTCCGGATCTGGTCTTGTTTCCAAACCGAATAGATGATGCCGCACCGCATGCAATATGCACCGCTAAAGCATAAACCATTGATTATATTGATATTTTTACCGCAGTGCCGACCGGGATCCAATCAAATAACTCCACGATGTCAGGATTTCGCATCCGGATACAACCTATAGAGCCCGGCACCCCCATTGGCACCGTATCTGGGCTGCCGTGGATATAAATATACCGGCGCATCGTATCCACATCGCCCAGCCGGTTGTGGCCGGGTTCGCATCCCGAGAGCCACAGAATCCGGGTCAATATCCAGTCGCGACCCGGAAATTGCGCAGCCAGTGCCGGCGTATACACCTCTCCCGTCGGACGGCGCGCAACAAAAACGGTGTTTTCCGGCTGCCCGGCACCGATTTTGGCGCGGACGATATGCCGGCCAAGTGGTGTGCAAAAGCTGCCCCTGATCTGACCGCTGCCATTGCGGGCGCTGGAGATCGCGTAGCGACGAATAACTTCCAGATGATTATCTTTTAAATCAAGAAGTTGAGATGTTAAGTTAATGTCGATTTTCAATTTTTTCCACGCCGCTGAGCGAAGAATTGCTGTAACTGCGCAACCGCGGCGTCGGCCAGTACCCCGCCGCTGACGCTCGCGTGATGATTCAGCCGGGGCTGCGCGAACAGATCGACGACGCTCCCGCAGGCACCGGTTTTGGGGTCGGGGGCACCGAATATGACACGTTGGATCCGCGCGTGCATGATCGCACCGGCACACATGACACAGGGCTCCAGAGTCACGTAAAGCGCGCAATCCGCCAGCCGGTAGTTGCCCAGTGTGCGGCCGGCTTCCCGCAGCGCCATGACTTCGGCATGTGCGGTCGGATCCGCCCCCGAGATCGGCTGGTTGTAGCCGCGGCCGACGACAACGCCGTCCCTGACCACAACAGCTCCTACCGGGACCTCCCCGGCAGCGGCCGCCTGGGTAGCCAGCTCCAGCGCCATCTCCATGTAATCCGTGTCCGTCCTCATAGTCTGCCCGAACGATGTGCGCTGCTCATGCGCGCCTCCGGATTCACCGGCGAAACGCTCGTTCGTACAATTCCGCCTTGAATCCGACCAGCAGACGGTTACCCAGGTCGAGCACCGGGCGTTTGATCATCGACGGCTGCGCCTGCATCAGCGCAATGGCCTTGCGCTCGTCGATGGCCTGCCTGTCGGCCTCGGGAAGTTTGCGCCAGGTGGTGCCCGCACGATTGAGCAGCGCCTCCCACCCCAGTTCACTGCACCAGCGCGCAAGCTGTCTGGCGTCGATTCCAGCCGACTTGTAGTCATGAAATGCGTAATCGACTTCGCGATCAGCCAGCCATGCCCGTGCCTTCCTGATCGTGTCGCAGTTGCGAATCCCGTACATCGTGATGCTCACAAAACAATTCCCTCTGTCGCTACGGCCACGGCAGCCTACGCTACTCGCCCCCGATCATCAACGACGCCTGCAAACCGTTGCCCTCCGATGCGGTTTTTCCGTAGACCGGCTTACCTGAACAACCGGTCAAAAAAACCTCCGGAAGAAGCCTTGTCTTCCTTCTTCGCCGCCTGTGCAGGCGCTGCGGCCGCGCTGCGCGGGCCGCGCAGCGCGGTCTCGCAAGGCGCGTCGGTTGTCGATTTGTCGTAGAGTCCTTTTGCCAGTATCGAAAGCCCGCCGGTCATCATGCCGATGCCAACCTGGGCCGCAGCGCCCGCTGCGCCCGCTGCGTCGATTCCAACGGTCGGTTTCGCCAGCGTGCCCCGGATTTTTACCAGGCTCGCCAGGCCACCCACCCCGATGCCGATGCCCTCCTTCGCATTGGGACGAACGCTGAGGTCGAGCGTTTCATGGCCGAGATGGATCGTGCCGGCCGCCGACATGCCAACCTGCGGAGTCTCAAGCGCGACGGTGCGATCAATGGTAACCACGCCGCCTTGGATCGGCACATTCACGACCAGGCACTGCACATCCGTATACGGTTCTGTTTTGCGCGCCGGGTTCACTGCATTCAGGATTTGCACCATGACATCTGCACCCATTTGTTCGACGAGTCCGCGTTTTACGCGCGCCGAGCGGGTAACGACGCGTGCGTGCCCGCTCAACGAACCGGCGAGCGCGGCAACCGACGCCCCGGTGCCGCGGAGGTCCGCTTTGACTTCGGTAAGACCGCCGCTCACCTCATCGGGATGACCAAGCGCAGCGGCAATCCGGCCCAGTTCGATGCCGGCACCGGTGAGCGACAGGTTGAATTGCGCTGATTTTCCGCGCGACGCATCCAACTGGCCGGCGGCTCTGACGTCACCGCCACCGGCCTTTGCAGTCAATGAATCTATGCGGAGCCGACCGCCCGCAAGCGCGATCTCGCCGCTCACCTGCTCTGCCACAAACTGCCGCGTAACAATAAAACGCGCCACCTTCAGCTGTACAGTGGCATCGACTGCATTCAGCGCATCGAGCGGCAGCGGCTCCTGCGGAAACACGCGCCCCGTGTTGCCGGCGGCGACCTTGCCGGTTCCGGTCCCCGGCAGTATCTCGGTCAGATCCAGGAACGGCGATGCCAGCATTCCGCTAATCTTCGGCCGCGCGCCGGACATATCTGCGGCAAGTTCGCCGGACGCCGAACTCTTTCCGGCCGACCACTGAAACTTGCGTAATGCATAAATGTTTTTCCTGCCATCGAACTCGCCTGCAAGCTTCAGCGGCGGCAATTTCGGCAAACCGATTCCCGCGACACGCGCCAGCCGCTGCGTGTCATCGATTTCCGCTGACAGTTTCATTTTCCCGGACGCCGCGCCACCGGACAGCGTCATGCGTCCCTCGGCACGCATTGACGCACCGGTCGTGCGGGCCTCGAGCGTGAGCCCAAGCGGCAAACCCCTGACGAGTGCCGGTAAAACCGGTGCATCGGTCGTAGCCGCCAGCGTCACGGGCACACCGTCAACAGACAGCTTGAGCGTAATCTCGCGTCCGGAAAACCCCTTCTCGCGCACAAGCCCCTCGTCCACCGCTATACGACGCACCTTCTTCGTCCGGCCGTCGCGATACTGAAACGTCGCCTGCGTCAATCGCAGCCACTCCAGGTCGACATCGGGCAACGCGCCTTTGCCACCCGACGCAGGCTTCGCCGCGACCTCACCGAATTCCCAGTTGCCGACGCCCTTCGCGTCAGTCTCAAGCAGCAGGTCGGCCTCGACCAGATCGACCTTGAGGCGAATGCTGCCGGCAAGCAACGGCAGCAATGCCGTACGGACCTCGACGCGCTTTGCCTTGACCATCTCGCGGCGCGAGCCCCACCGCGCGTTGCCGAACGCCACGTCCTCGATAAGCAGCCTCGGTGGAAAAATCCCCGTCTTCACCGAACCGCCCAGGACAAGCTCACGACCCGTCGCATCCTTTACCGCCGCCTGAACGGTTGCCGCGTATTTGCTCCAGTCAACAGTCGCGATTATCCCAAGCGCGACTGCGAAAAGCACAACGACGATGATCGCCGCACCGGCCAGCACGCGCAACCACCACCGGCGTGGTTGACGGGCTTTTCCCTTTGATGATGGTTTAGCACCCATGCTCGCTAATTCCGGTCGGAAGTGTCCTGCACAGCGTCAGGCCCGCTGTTCGCCAAAATACGATAATCATCGCGAGAGCCGCCCGCATGCTGTCAAACACGAGCCTCGCTTGGTTGATTTTTACCACCAAGCCGCCCCGGATCCAAGGCTGCAACCCAGCAAAAGCCGGCACTGGATCACGCACGGAAGAATTCGAGACGCCCGGAAATGCGCCTTCCCGCGGTACTTACTCCCACTCGATCGTCGCCGGCGGCTTGCCAGAGATATCGTAAACCACGCGGTTTATGCCCCGCACTTCGTTGATGATGCGGTTCGAAACCTTCGCCAGCAGACTGTACGGCAGTTCCGCCCAGTGCGCAGTCATGAAATCCGTCGTCTGCACCGCGCGCAGCGCAACCACATATTCATAGGTGCGGCCGTCGCCCATGACGCCCACCGACTTAACCGGCAAAAACACCGCGAATGCCTGTGCGGTCTTGTCATACCAGCCTGAAGCGCGCAGTTCCTCGATGAATATCGCATCCGCTTCGCGCAGCATGTCCGCATAACCGGCCTTGACCTCGCCCAGTATCCGCACACCGAGACCTGGCCCTGGAAACGGATGTCGGAACACCATTTCGCGCGGCAACCCCAGCGCAAGACCCAGTTCACGCACCTCGTCCTTGAACAGTTCGCGCAAGGGCTCCAGCAGCTTCAGATGCAGCGTATCCGGCAGACCGCCGACGTTGTGGTGTGACTTGATGGTATGCGCCTTCTTGGTCTTCGCACCCGCCGACTCGATGACATCCGGATAGATCGTGCCCTGCGCCAGCCATTTCACTTTTGGCAGCTTTGCCGATTCAGCCTGGAATACTTCGATGAATTCGCGACCGATGATCTTGCGCTTCTGTTCCGGATCCGTGACCCCGGCAAGATGTCCGATGAACTGCGCGCGCGCATCGACATGAATGACCTTGACCCCGAGATTGTTCGCAAATGTCGCCATGACCTGTTCAGCTTCGTTCAGCCGCAGCAGTCCGTTGTCGACAAATACGCAGGTCAGCTGATTACCGATGGCACGATGAATCAGCGCCGCCGCAACCGAAGAATCGACTCCGCCCGACAGACCGAGCACAACTTCTTCGGCGCCGACGTCGCCCTGAATGCGGGCGATGGCTTCGTCGACGTAGCTGGGCATGCTCCAGTCGCCGGCGAGCCCGCAGATTCCAAGCACGAAGCGCTCGATCAGGGTTTTGCCCTGCAGGGTATGGGTGACTTCGGGATGAAACTGCACCCCGTAGAATCTGCGCGTCTCGTCAGCCATGCCGGCAATGGGACAGGTGGCATTACTCGCCATCAGCTTGAAGCCCGGCGGCAATTCGATCACCTTGTCGCCGTGGCTCATCCACACATCGAGCATGCCATGGCCGTCCGGCGTGACGCGATCCTGGATGTCTCTCAGCAAAGCCGTATGACCGCGTGCGCGCACCTCGGCATAACCAAATTCGCGAATTCGCCCGCTTTCTACCTTGCCGCCGAGCTGTCCCGCCATGGTCTGCATGCCGTAACAGATGCCGAGCACCGGCACGCCCAGATCAAAAATGACCGCGGGGGCCCGCGGCGTGCTGTGCTCCCATGCGGAGGATGGCCCGCCGGACAGGATTACGCCACCGGGCTTGAACTCACGGATGAACGCTTCGCTGACATCATGCGGATGCAGTTCGCAATAGACATGGAGTTCGCGCACGCGGCGCGCGATCAACTGCGTGTACTGCGAACCGAAATCAAGGATCAGGATTTTTTCGTGGTGCACGTGCGGACCGGTAGGGCTGGTTTGCGGTTACCGGTGCCCGATGCACCGGCGAACAGGTTATTCGGAACGGTAATTGGGCGCTTCCTTGACGATATGCACGTCGTGGACATGGGACTCGCGGACACCTGCCATCGTGATTTCGACAAACTCGGCATCGCGGCGCACTGCATCGATACTGCTGCACCCGAGGTACCCCATGCTTGCGCGCAGCCCGCCCATCAGCTGATGAATCAGCGGCGCCACTCCGCCTTTGTACGGGACGCGCCCCTCTACACCTTCGGGCACCAGTTTCTCGGTATCCAGTTCATCGAGTTCCTGGAAATACCGATCGGCCGACCCCTGCTGCATCGCACCCAGTGAACCCATGCCGCGGTATGACTTGTAGGAACGCCCCTGAAAGAGTTCGGTCTCGCCCGGTGATTCTTCGGTGCCGCCAAAGAGGCTGCCGACCATAACCGTGTGCGCACCGGCAGCAATGGCTTTGGCGATGTCTCCCGAATAGCGGATTCCGCCATCGGCAATCAGCGGCACGTCGGTTTTCTGCAATGCTTTCGCGACATTGGCCACCGCGGAAATCTGCGGCACGCCGACGCCGGCCACAATGCGCGTCGTGCAGATTGAGCCGGGACCTATGCCGACCTTGACGCCGTCAGCGCCGCAGTCAACCAGCGCCTTGGCTGCTGCAGCCGTCGCGATGTTGCCGCCGATGACCTGAAGTTTCGGATAGGTACGTTTCAGCCAGCGCACGCGTTTGAGCACACCTTCGGAATGGCCGTGCGCCGTGTCGACGATTACAACGTCAACACCCGCTTCAACCAGCGCTTCCACCCGCTCCTCGGTGCCTTCGCCAACGCCGACTGCGGCACCCACGCGCAGACGCCCCAGCCTGTCCTTGCAGGCATTCGGATGCTCCGAGGACTTGAGTATGTCCTTTACCGTCACCAGGCCGCGCAATTCGAAATTCTTGTTAACCACGAGCACGCGCTCCAGGCGATGCTTGTGCATCAGCGCCCTCGCCTCCTCGCGGGTTCCGCCTTCACGCACAGTGATCAGGCGCTCGCGCGGCGTCATGATGTTCTTGACCGGCTGATTGAGCTTGCTCTCGAAACGCAGATCACGGTTGGTCACAATGCCGACAACCTTGCCGTCAGCCTCGACCACCGGCAGTCCGGATATCCGGTATTGCTGCGTCAATGCCAGTACATCGCGGACCGTCATGTCCTTGCTGATCGTGATCGGATCCTTGACGATTCCGCTCTCAAAACGCTTGACCTTGGTCACCTCCACGGCCTGCGCTTTGGGCGTCATGTTCTTGTGCACGATGCCTATGCCACCCTCCTGAGCAATGGCAATCGCCAGGCGGGATTCGGTCACGGTGTCCATCGCGGCCGACAACAACGGGATGTTCAGGGAAATACTGCGGGTAAGCTTGGTCTTGAGGCTGACTTCCCGCGGCAGGATCGCGGAATGTGCCGGAACCAGAAGCACATCGTCGAAAGTCAGGGCTTTCTGCACCACGCGCATGAGGGCGTCCTTTGCAAAGCGCGAATTATAGGCGCTGGGCCGTAAACGGTAAACTGATCAAGGCGTTATTTCATTGACGGCAGCCGGCAAACTGGCTATTTTTGATCAGGTTGCAGCTGCGGAAACCGCGTGCTGCCGTGTACCACCCGTTTCATCACTACAGATCAGGCGCCGATTATGAAAAAGCTGCTCATTTTTCTGACCATGGCATTTCTTCCCGTGGCCGCACATGCCCAGATCATGAAATGCGTGGGGGCCAACGGACGCGTTGAATTCGCCGCATCCTGTCCGCCCGGCACCAAGGCTGAGTCTACCGGCATCAGAAACAGTCCTAGCACCGCGCCCGCAGCTGCGCAGAAATCGCTGGCCGACCGCAACGCGGATTTTCAAAAACGCCAGATGGAGCAACAGGAAAACGCGAAAAAGGCGGAAACCAAGGCGCAGGATGATATCGACCGCAAGCAGAATTGTGAAAGCGCGAAGTCCTTTCTCAGTGGACTGCAGTCTGGCGGACGGATCGCTAAAAACGACCCCAAGACCGGGGAGAGGGTATTTCTGGATGATAACGAGCGTGCGGCCGAGATGGCGCGGGCGCAACGGGCCGTCGAGACCAACTGTAAATAGCACCTACCGTTTCCGGACCCGCTTGCGCCGGGCCTCTGCAGGCGCCACCAGTAACTGACGGTAAATTTCGACCCGATCCCCCGGTTGCAGAATCGTATACGGCGGCATGACCCGTCCGTAAACGCCGAACGACGCGGATGTCCCGCCGATTTCCGGAAATTCCTGCAACAGACCTGAACACTCCACTGCCATGGCCAGGGTGCCCCCAGCGGACAGCTCCACTTCACGTACGAACTGCGCACCCGGCAATGCGTAGACGACGGAAACCTTCACGTTCTGCCGTATTGTTGATCCGCGCGCTTCAGAAAAGCGTCCACCATGGTTCCCGCGATGTAACCGAACACCGGCCCCACGATCTTTTCCAGAAGAATGCTTGAAAATTCATACTGCAGGCGAAAGCCGATCTTGCAGCCGTCATCCCCCAGAGGCGAAAAACGCCATTCGCCATCAAGGGCACGAAAAGGCCCTTCTATAAGATGTATGGTCATCCGCTGCGGAAATTCCTTCCGGTTTTCGGTCGAAAAGCTCTGCCGGATACCGCGGTAGCGTATGTTCAGCGTGGCACGTGTAATCGTCTGGTCCCGGTAATCGACGGTGGTGGAGCTGCACCAGGGCAGAAATTCCGGATACTGCTCGACGGCGTCGACCAGTTCGAACATCTGCTCCGCACGATAATGCACCAGCGCTGACCGCGATACGCTGGCCATCAGAAATTCGGGCGTAACGTCGCGCCCGCTCCGGTTAGAATAAGGTTTAACATCGGTTGATTACGCAATGAGTATCGTCCAGAACAAGAAGGCATTTCACGATTATTTTATCGAACAGCGTCTGGAGGCAGGGGTTGCGCTTGAGGGATGGGAGGTAAAAGCGATCCGCGCCGGGCGTGCCCAGATTAAAGAAGCCTATGTAATCGTCAGCAATGGCGAACTGTACCTGCTTGGCTGCCACATTACGCCATTACCCACAGCTTCAACCCATATCCATCCCGACCCGACCCGTACCCGGAAACTGCTGTTGCATGCCGAAGAAATCAGCCGCCTGATAGGCAGTGTTGAGCGTGCCGGGTATACGCTGGT
>JAOUIN010000052.1 GCA_029883965.1 Betaproteobacteria bacterium | reverse complement strand
GCGCACGCGTTCGGCGAACACCACGGCTTCGACATTCTGGGGCGTGGCGATATTCGCGGGTGGTTTGTTCAAGCTGAAAATCATTAGAAAACGAGCGGTACCGTAAGGTGTGCCAGTGGCGCACCTCACGGTGTAAATATAACTGCGACGGTCAGCCGGCTGTTTCGGTCTGGCGTTTAGCGAGGGATCCGGATGCTACTGCGGTGGGCGCTTCGCTATTCGGAAAATTGAATTCCAGCAGAGTACCGATCGGATCGCGCAGGAAAATCTGGTAGCCCGCATCTGCCACATTCTGCTGCTGGTACTGGATTTTCATGCTGTCCAGCCTGGCCTGGAAGTCTGCGGCGCCTCGGACATCGAAGGCCACATGATCAACGCTGCTGTGGTGTTTTTCCTGCAGGAAGCCCTCGGCGCAACGCGCGCTGACATGCACAATCGGGTGATCGTCAAGATAAAGCCAGATGCCGGGATTGGGAAAATTCGGGCGCGGGCCTTTCTTCAGCCCTATGACTTCGCCGTAGAATTTCTCGATCGCGGCGATGTCACCGGGCGCACAGCGCAGGTTGAGATGATGGATGCGATTTACTTTCATCGGAGCCCCTTAACAGGTGACGGCGTGACCGTCGTTCGTGTCGCGTTACAGTTACCATAATCATACATGGTGCCGGCCGGCACTGTGGACTGCCCTGCCGGTGCCGGCGGGGACCGGAAATCCTGCCGGTCATGCGCGCCGTCCAGGGCGTACATTGTGCAGACCCGTGCGAGTGATTACACTGCGATCGCGGTCAAAATTGATAAGGGCATGGCCCATAACCGGATTGCGGAGGAGTGGCATGAAATTCATTCTGAAATGGTCGTCGTTGCTGATGATGGTAATGGCCGCCGGCATGGCTGCGGCGCAGAAGTTTCCTGAACGGCCGCTGCGCATGATCGTGCCGCTGCCGCCCGGTTCGGCCAGTGATTTCCTCGCGCGTACGGTTGGCGCGTCGCTGGCGGAGCAATACGGCCAGCAGTTTGTGGTCGACAACCGGCCGGGTGCGGGCGGGCTGATCGGAAGCAGCATTCTGGCCACGTCCAGCCGTGATGGTTATACCTATGCGATGGTCGCGCCGCCGCACACCGTCGCCCCGCTGTTGCAGAAGCAGCCGCCTTATCACCCGATACGCGATTTCACAGCAGTCATCGAGGTGGCATCGATCCCGAACATCATCGCGGTGACGCCGGGTTTGCCGGCGCGCAACCTCAGGGAATTTGTGGCGTTGCTGAAGGCGGATCCGACCAAATACAACTACGCGTCATTGGGTGTCGGTACTCTGGCGCACGTCGGCGCGGAGATCTTCAACCTGGCTGCAGGCGTGCGCACGGTGCACGTGCCTTTTAAGCAGGTGCCCGAGGCGTTCGGGGAGACTGCTTCCGGCCGAGTGCATTACCTGGTATTTACAGTGCCGACGATTTCCCCCGTAGTTCGTGACGGCCGGCTGCGGCCGCTGGCGGTAACTTCCGCCAAACGCAATCCGGCGTTCCCGAACATACCCTCCGTGGTTGAGGAGGGGCTTCCGGCAGCGCAATCCGACGGCTGGTTCGGTATTCTGGGACCGGCGGGGGTCTCGAAAAAGATTGTCGCGCAACTGGCAGCAGACGTGAAAAAAGTCATCTCGCAGCCGCGCATCAAGGAAGTATTCGAGCGGCAGGGCGCAACGCCTTCGACGGATTCCGGTCCCGAAGTCTTTGACAAGCTGATGAAGGAAGAATACGCGCGTTACGTGAAGCTGATCGCGGACGTCGGCATCAAACCGCAATAGCCGGTCCGTTGATCAGCGTGCCGGGGCGGTTGACGCCGCTCCGGAGAATCCTTCCCAACCGCCACCCAGGGCTTTCACCACATCGGCAATCGCTGCGCGCTGGGCGCGCAGCGCGTCGGCACGGTTCAATTCAGCGTTGAGCAGGTTGCGTTCAGCGTCGAGCGCTTCCAGCTGACTGGTCAAACCGTTGACATAGCGGATGCGCGCAAGACGCAGTGATTCCTGCAGTGACCGGGCGCGCGCGTTCTCGGCGTCGTACACTTCCCGCGCCCTGACTTGTGTGACCAGCGCGACATGTGTTTCGAAGAAGGCGGTTTGCAGCGTTTTCTGGTATTGCGCCAGCGCCTGGCGTTCGCGTGCCTCCACGACTTCTATTTCACCGAACAGACGTCCTCCCTGGAAGATGGGCTGTGTCAGCGCGAAGCCCAGTTGCCAGATGAGTGCGGGGCCGGAGAACAGATTGGACAGGTCGGCACTGTCGCTGCCGGCATAGCCGGTCAGTCCGATGCGCGGGAACAGTGCTGCGCGAGCCGCACCGATGCGCGCATTTGCGGCGATCAGGCGCTGTTCGGCCGCGGCAACATCAGGCCGGCGCAACAGCAACGACGACGGCAGGTCTGCGGGAACCACGGGCGTCACCGGCGCGCCGTTCCTGGTATCGCGCGCGATCGCATCATTGATCAATGCGCGCGGATTGCGGCCGAGCAGTACGCCCAGTGCCAGTTCTTCACCGGTGCGGTTGCGTTCCAGTACCGGCAACTGTGCCTGCGCTGCCGAGACCTCGGCTTCCAGCTGGCGCAGCGTGAATTCGTTGATCAGTCCGGCGTCGGCGCGTATTCGCTGTAAACGCAGGTCATTTGCGCGCAGGGACAGCGATCTTTTGGTTGCATCGATCTGCGAATCGAGCGCGATCAGCGTGTAATACGATCTCACCACGTCGGCGGTCAGCGAGATGCGTACGGTTTCGCGCGCGGCGGCGGTTGCCAGCAGGTCGGCATGTGCCGCCTTCGATGTGTTGCGCAGCCGGTCCCACAGATCGATTTCATAGGCAACGTTCAGTTGCGCGCGATAGTTGTTGCGTTCAAGCGGAACGCTGGGCGGCAGAGGAACGGACGATCGTTCCGACGAACGGGTACGGTCACGTTCGAAACTGGCATCAACCGCCGGCGCCAGAGTTGAATCGGTTACGCGTGCCAGCGCGCGGGCTTCGTCCAGACGTGCAGTGGCCAGTGCCAGATCCTGGTTGTGGATCAGCGCTTCGGTGACCAGGCGGTCGAGCGTGGCGTCATCGTAGAGCGACCACCACCGGTCCGCGGGGATGGCCTGACCCCGTGCGGGTGACGCGTTCCAGGTTTCCGGCAGTTCCGCTGCAGGCCGTTCATACTCCGGGCTGACGCTGCAGCCTGCCAGAAGCGCGGAAAAAAATACTTTATAGAACAACGACCTGTTACTCATCGCCGGCCTCTTTTCTGGGCGGCGCATGATGCGGCGCGTGCGCGGCGCGCAACGATTGCTCGCGGTGGTGGGCCACTTCGTGCTCGATTTCCGCAGTGGAGCGCTTGTCGGACAGTTTGCGATCGACAATCAGCTTGTAGAACCACGGGATGAAAAAGATCGCGAGGAACGTGGCCGCGAGCATGCCGCCCATTACACCGGTACCTGCGGAATGGCGCGCGCCGGCGCCGGCGCCGCTGGCAAAAGCCAGCGGTACGACGCCGAGCACAAAGGCCAGCGAAGTCATCAGGATGGGGCGGAAGCGCAGGCGTGCGGCCTCGATTGCCGCCGCCGCGGTGGTATAGCCCTCCTGTTTTTTCAGCACCGCGAACTCGACGATCAGGATGGCGTTCTTGGCGGCGAGACCGAGCAGCGTCACCAGGCCGATCTGGAAGTACACGTCGTTCGACAGGCGCGCGATCCCCGCGAGCGGTGACAGCAGTCCCTGCAGCCATGGCACACCCTGTGCCATGTAAAACGGCATCGGCAGCAGGTTGTTGATCCAGATGGCTGCCAGCGCGCCGAACGTGCCGAACGGCAGTGCCAGCAGTACCGACAGCGGCAACGACCATTTGTCGTACTGCGCGGCAAGGATCAGGAACACCATCAGCGCTGCGAGTCCGATTGCAATTACCGAAGTGCCGCCGGAACGTTTTTCCTGGAACGAGGCGCCGCCCCAGTCAAAGCTGAACTCGGGCGGCAGGGTTGCCGCGGCAATCTGTTCCATGCGCTCGATGGCTTCGCCGGAACTGAAGCCGGGCTTGGCGGAACCGATGAGTTTGACCGCGGGCAGGTTGTTGAATCGGTCGAGCGTGTCGGGGCCGGAAGAATACTGCACGCTGGCCAGGGAGGACAACGGCACCATGGCGCCGCGATCCGAGCGCACATACACCGCGCCGACATCTTCCGGATTCTTGCGGTGCGCGGGTTCCGCCGACATCAGCACCTGCCAGGTGCGGCCGAATTTGTTGAAGTCATTGACATAAGCCGTGCCGAGTGTGGCGGCGAGGGTGCTGTAAAGTTCGTCGATGGGCACGCCCAGCGCTTTGGCTTTTTCGCGGTCCGTCTGCACATACAGTTGCGGGACGTTGGCGCGCCACAGCGTATTGACCTGGGCGAACATCGGATCCTTCTGGATGGCACCGAGCATCTGCTGCGTGACTTCGAACAGTCGTGCGGCGCCGCCTTCGCCACGGTTCTGCAGATAGAATTCGAAGCCGCCCGAAGTGCCCAGCCCGAAGATCGGTGGTGGACCAAAAGCCAGCGCGAGCCCTTCCTGCAGGTGTCCGGTTTTCATGTAGAACTCGCCGACCAGCTGCTGCGTCGAGATCTCGCGGTCATCCCAGTGCTTCTGGGTGACGAATATCGTCGCCGCACTGTTGCGAAAGCCGCCGCCGAGAAAATCGAAGCCGGTGAACGCCACGGCATTCTCGTTGGCCGGATTGGACTTGATGATCTCAACGACTTCATTGACCACCTTGTCGGTGCGTTCCAGTGTCGCGCCGTCCGGCAGGAATACCGCTGCAATGTAGTACCCCTGATCTTCGTCGGGTACCAGCGCGCCCGGCGTGGCGCGCCACAGGCCGGCGGTGAGGGCAACCATGCCGGCGAACAGCAGCAGCGCGATGCCGCCGCGGCGCAGCACCCAGGTGACGCCGTCGACATAGCGTCCGGTCAGCCGGGAAAACGCAGTATTGAACCAGCGGAAAAAACGGCCCGGCTGGCGGTGTTCGTTCTTGAGGATCAGTACGCACAGACTGGGAGACAGCGTCAGTGCAACGACACCGGAAATGGTCACGGCAATTGAAATGGTCACGGCAAACTGGCGATACAGCTGGCCGGTCAGTCCGCCGAGGAAGGCGATCGGCACGAACACCGCGCACATGGTCAGGGTCATTGCAATGATGGGGCCCGTGACCTCTTTCATCGCCTTGACTGCGGCCTCGCGCGCTTCGAGTTTTTCCTCGCGCATGATGCGTTCGACGTTTTCGAGAACGACGATGGCGTCGTCGACAACAATGCCGATCGCTAGCACCATGCCGAACAGCGTCAGCGTGTTGATCGAATAGCCGAGCAGCAGCAGGCCGGCAAATGTGCCGATCAGCGATACCGGCACCGCGGCGAACGGAATCAGCGTCGCGCGCCAGTTTTGCAGGAACACGAACACGACAAGGAACACCAGCAGCATGGCTTCGGCCAGCGTTTTGGCTACTTCGCGGATCGAGACCTTGACGAAGCGCGTGGTGTCGTAAACGACAGAGTGTGAGAAGCCCGGCGGGAAGCGCTCCTTCAAGCGCTCGATTTCAGCGGTAACCAGGTCAGCCGTGGCGAGCGCGTTGGCGCCCGGTTGCAGGAAAATGCCGACCAGGGTTGCCGTTTTCCCGTTAACGCGTCCGATGAACTCGTAATCGCGGGAACCGAGTTCGACGCGTGCCACGTCCTTCAGGCGCAGCAGTGAACCGTCGGGGTTGGCGCGAACGATGATGTTCTCGAATTCTGCGGGTTCGCTGAGCCGGCCTTTGGTGGTGATGGTGTAGACCAGTTCCTGCGGTCCGCCGGTGGGCGACTGGCCGATTTTTCCGGCTGCGAACTGCGCGTTCTGCTCGTTCAGCGCGCGCACCAGGTCGCCTGGTGTCACTTTCAGTTGCGCCATGCGGTCGGGGCGCGTCCAGATGCGCATTGCATAATCCTTGGCGCCGAAAATCTGCACGTTGGTGGTGCCGGGAATGCGCTTGATGGCATCGAGCACGTTCAGCGTGACATAGTTCGAGATGAACAGGTCGTCGTAACGCCCGTCGGGAGAACTGAAGGCAATCACCTGCAGGAATGATGACGAACCTTTTTCGACGGTCACGCCCTGACGACGCACTTCCAGCGGCAGACGCGGTTCGGCCTGCTTGACCCGGTTATTGACGTTGAGCGCCGCGGTATCGACGTCGGCGCCGATGTTGAAAGTGACCTGGATTTCGACCACGCCGTTCGAAGTCGATGTCGAGTGCATGTAGAGCATGTCTTCGACGCCGGTGATCTGGTTTTCCAGAGGGGCGGCGACGGTCTGTTCCAGCACCTCGGCCGACGCGCCGGGATAGATCGCGCGCACGGTAACCACCGGCGGCGCGATTTCCGGATACTGCGCGATCGGCAATGTCCGGGTGGCTGCAAGGCCGGCGATGACCAGGAAGATCGACAATACGGCCGCGAATATCGGCCGGTCGATGAAGAATCTCGAGATCATGATTTCGTCGCGGGTTTTGCTGCCGGCTTCGCGGCGGGCGCCGCCGGCGGCGTTTTGCCGTCCATGACGGTGACCGGCGTGCCGGGCGCGAAGATCTTGGCGACGCCATCAACGATCACCCGGTCTCCGGGTTTGAGCCCTTTGGTGATGACCCATCCGTCGGCGGTCCAGGCACCGACCTCGACCGGACGCGGTTCGGCTTTGGACTCGGCACCGAGCAGATAGACGAATTTTCCCGCAGGACTGTCGAGTACCGCGCGTTGCGGTATGACGACAGCGGCAGGACGTACCGCGCCGGACAGTTTGATGCGGACGAATTCGCCGGCGCGCAGGAGGTTGCGGGGATTCGGAAACTCGGCGCGGGTTTCGGTGGTGCCGGTTGCCGTATTGATGCGTGCGTCGGTGAAATTGACGACGCCCGGCTGTGTATAGTCGCTGCCGTCGGCCAGCTCGACGGTGGCTTTCAGACGGCCGTCCGCGGGCAGCTTCAGGCGGCCGGCGTCGGCATCGCGGCGCAGCGCCAGCGTGTCGCGGTCTGACACGCCGAAAATGACATACATCGGATCGGTCTGGGTGACGGTGGTCAGCAGCACGCTGGGCCCCGAGACCAGCGAGCCTTCGGAGACCGCGGCGCGACCGGCAATGCCGGCGATCGGCGACTCAACGCGGGTCCATTCCAGATTGAGCCGGGCTTCATTGAGCCGGGCGCGCACACTTTCCACTTCGGCGCGGGCGATGCGCTCGTTCGATGTCGCGTCGTCGAATTCCTTCTGGCTGACGGCCCGGGCTTCGTGCACCGGTTTCAGCCGCGCCAGTTCGCGTTGCGCCTGCTGCAACCGTGCTTCGGCGACACCGAGGTCAGCGCTGGCGCGCGCCTGCGCCAGCTGGAACGGTGCGGGGTCGATGGTGAACAGTGATTCACCGCGGCGCACATTGCCGCCTTCGCGGTAATTGCGTTTGAGCAGGATGCCGCTGACGCGGGCGCGGACTTCGGTTTCGCGGTAGCCGGCAGTCTGACCGGTATATTCCAGCATGACCGGCACATCACGCGTCTCGACGGTGATTACGGTGACTGGCGGTGGCGGAAAGCCGGGCGGTCCGCCTGCGGGACCGCAGGCTGCGATCAGCAACAGTGATGCCGCAGCAATGCCTCGGCGCAGACGGAGTGGCTTGTGGGCATTCATGTTCTTGTATCCCTGGAAAGGGCCGGCGCGAGATCCGGCGCGATGAAAATTGGGCATGCCGGAGTTTACATACAACCATGAATGTATGTAAAGTAGCGTTTTATGACAAGCACCTGGAGTGATCGGGGGCAACAATGGAAAGCACCGGAGGCGCATGGCCAGACGCACCAAAGACGAAGCGGTAGAGACGCGCAACCAGATTCTTGACGCAGCTGAGCGGGTATTCAGCATGCGCGGCGTATCGCGCACCTCGCTGACCGATATTGCCGAGGCAGCATCGGTCACGCGCGGCGCGATCTACTGGCACTTCAATGACAAGGCAGACCTGTTCTGCGAAATGGTGGCGCGCGTCACGATGCCGATGGAGGATGCGCCGTGCCAGATCAACCCGGCTCAGGATGCGGATCCGCTGGGCAGCGTACGGGCGATGCTGACCGGGATTCTGCAGCGCACTTCCGGCGATGCGCAGGCGCGGCGCGTGTTTCACATCGTCTTTCACAAATGCGAGTACGTCGATGAAATGCAGGTCGTGTGGAAACGCTTCAGTGAAATGCAGGCGGGCTGTCTCGCGCGTCTGGAGCAGGGCCTGATCAGGGCAATTGAAATGCAGCAACTGCCGCAGGGCCTGGATGCGAAGCGCATAGCACTCGGATTGCACGCCCTCGTCGATGGCCTGATCAGCAACTGGGCGATGGATCCTGATTGCGTGCCGCGGGAGCGTGATGCCGGGTTGATCGTCGACGTTTTCCTCGACGGTATCTGCCACGCGCTGCCGAAAAAAGCGGCGAAACGGGCCGCGAAGCCGGCGGTACGGCCGGCGTCGCGTACACGCAAGATGCTGCGCAGCAAGCCGGCGAGGCCTGCAGCGCGGCGGCGAGCCTGATGTATTGACCTGCATCAACGGTTCGGTCGTGTGCCGGGGGCACCATATGCAGCACAGCGTGCGTCAGCCGAAGTGCAAAGGAGGCTCCACATGGGCAATCCGTCGATAGACCTGAACCGTCGCCGAGCACTGCAACTGATCGCGGCAATCGCAGGCGCTGCTTCCATGAATGTGTCTGAGGCTGCGTCGCCCGGCGGCAGGACGCGCGTCGGCGTGGCACTGGGCAGCGGCGGATTGCATGGCTATGCACATATCGGTGTAATTCGCGCCTTCGAATCCCTGGGATTCGTGCCCGACGTAATCACCGGTAGCAGCGTAGGGGCGATTGCGGGGGTGTTGTGGGCGTCGGGAGTTCCATCGGCAACCATCGAAAAGCTGGCCAATGATCCGGCGTGGAGCGGCACGTCATCCGGTGGATGGCGTTTCGATTCGACAATGATGGAGCGCCTGCGTGAATTGATCCGCAGCAACGTGACGGTGAACGATGTTAGCAACCTGCGTGTGCGCTTTGGCGCGGTCGCGACGGATGTCGAAACCGGCGAGCTGGTGCTGCTGGATCGCGGGCCGCCCGGTGCGGCGGTTGCCGCGTCGGCCTGCGTGCCTCTGCGTCATGCGCCGATCATCATCGGCAAGCGCAAGCTCGTAGACGGGGCGCTCAGTGCGCCGATTCCCGTGGATGCGGCGCGCAAGCTGGGTGCCGATTTTGTGATTGCGGTGGATGTTGCGTACCGGCCCTACGAAGAGCCGCTGGAGAGTGACGGCACGACAGCGATCGCGTTCCAGATGATGCACATTATGATCAACCGGCTGATCGTGGAGCAGATCCGGCGCGCCGATTTCCAGATCCGTCTTGACCTGCACGCCGCGATGCAGGGTGCGCGGGGTGCGCACGCGCTGATCGAAGTGGGCGAACGCGCCACGCATGAGGCCTGGCCTGCACTGCAGCAATTGCTGTCGCGCCGCTTGCGAGGTCAATATGATGTGCCGGGAACCCAAAGCAGCTGAACGTCGACCGCTGAATCGCCGGCCCTATCGTTCCCACGCCGGTGCGGTGTCGCCGGCGATGCCGTAACGTCGAACCGCGTCGGCAACGATTTCCTTTTTTATTTTCTTTTCATCCGCGAGTGCGGCGAGTGCTGCGACCGCGATGTGGTGGCGGTCCATTTCAAAAAACCGGCGCAGGTTTTCACGTGTGTCGCTGCGGCCGTAACCGTCCGTGCCCAGCGTGCCATAGCGTTGCGGCACATACTCCCGGATCAGGTCGGGCACGGTGGCAACGTGGTCGGAAGCGGCGATGACCGGTCCGGCGGCTTTGGTCAGTGACGCGGCGACGTGGCTGATGCGCGGTGCGGCAGACGGATTCAGGCGGTTGTGGCGTGCGCAGGCCATGCCGTCGCGCCGCAGCTCGCTCCAGCTGGTGACGCTCCACAGGTTCGCAGCAATGCCGAAATCGGCCTTCAGCAGATCTGCCGCGGCAATTGCTTCGCGCAGAATGGTGCCGCTGCCCAGCAGCTGCACCTGCGCTTTCGCGGTCTTCTGCAGCAGATACATGCCGCGCAGGATGTCGTCGTGCACCCCCTCAGGCATTGCGGGCTGGGCGTAGTTTTCGTTCATCACGGTGATGTAATAAAACACGTCCTCCTGCTCATCGAGCATGCGCCGCGCGCCATCCTGCACGATCGTCGCCAGTTCGTATCCGTACGCAGGATCCCACGCGCGACAGTTGGGCACCGTGGAGGCAATCAGCTGGGACGAACCGTCCTGGTGCTGCAGGCCTTCGCCTGACAGCGTAGTGCGCCCGGCGGTGGCGCCGATCAGGAATCCGCGCGAACGGCAATCCCCGGCCTGCCAGATCAGGTCGCCGACGCGCTGGAAACCGAAGATCGAATAGAAAATATAGAAAGGCAGCATCGGTGTGCCATGCACGCTGTAGCTTGTGGCCGCGGCGATCCAAGATGAAATTGCGCCGGCCTCGTTGATGCCTTCTTCAAGTATCTGCCCGTCCTGGGCTTCCTTGTAATAAAGCAGCTCGTCGCGATCCTCGGGCTCGTAGAGCTGGCCGAACGGCGAGTAAATCGCCACCTGGCGGAACAGCGACTGCATGCCGAAGGTGCGTGCTTCGTCGGCGACGATCGGCACGATCTGTTTGCCGATGATCGGGTCTTTCAGCATCTGCGCGAGTATCTTGACGAAGCCCATGGTCGTCGATTCTTCACGCTCGCCCGAGCCTTCGGTGATGCGCGAGAAACTGTCGAGCGCCGGCACCGGCAGTTTCGGCGCCGTAGTGACCCGCGCCGGCAGGTAGCCGCCGAGTGCCGCGCGGCGCGCATGCAGGTAACGCATTTCAGGGCTGTCATCCGCCGGTTTCCAGAATTTGAGCGCTTTCACGTCCGCATCCGTCATCGGCAGCGCGAAGCGATCGCGGAATGCCAGCAGCGCATCGTCTTCGAGTTTTTTCTGCTGGTGCGCACCCATCCTGCCCTGCACCCATTGGCCCATGCCATAGCCCTTCTTGGTCTGGGCGAGGATCACCGTCGGGCGGCCCTTGTGATGGGTCGCCTGATGATAGGCCGCGTAAATCTTCATCGGGTCATGGCCACCGCGGCGCAGCCGGTCAATGTCGTCGTCGGACAGGTGCGACACCAGCGCCTGCAGTTCCGGATCCTTGTTGAAAAAATGTTCGCGGTTGAAGGGGCCGTCGGTGGCTGCATACTTCTGCAGTTCACCGTCCACGGTTTCGTGCAGGCGCTTGAGTATCAGGTTGTCGGTGTCACGCGCGAACAACGGGTCCCACTCCGAGCCCCACAGCAGCTTGATCACATGCCAGCCTGCGCCGGAGAACAGGCCTTCGAGTTCCTGGATCAGCGAACCGTTA
>JAOUIN010000325.1 GCA_029883965.1 Betaproteobacteria bacterium | reverse complement strand
TGCTGAAGCGCCGGTTCAGCCCCAGCAGTTCACTGAACGGCAGACCGTAACGCCCCGCCATCGCAAGCATGGTGTTCGACATCGGGCACGCGGTGAGACCTATGCCCCAGCTCATCAGAAAAGTCATCGCGAGCAGGGTCTGATCGGGATTCAATGGCGTCAGCCACGGCCCCAGCACCGATACCAGGATGATCGGGTGCATCCCGATCCACGCGCACACGTTCATCACGATCAGCACCAGGCTCGCCTCGAAAGCGCCGAATTGCGCGAACGGCAGGCCGAGGTCGAGCGCATCGATGGTGCCGTTCATGCCGGCGGACAGAATGCCCGCCGCCAGGAACAGCGTGAGCTCGCCGTTCATTGCCGGCAGCCCCAGATGCACCAGCCGCAGCAGGATAGGCCCGGTGCGACGCACGTCGCGCGAGAGCAGCGTGATGATGGTGACCAGGGGTGCGAGCGCCGCGATGATTGCCAGCACCGACCAGCGCGGCTGCCATTCATGTACGGCAAGCACACCTGCAGCCAGCACCGCCGGCACCCACAACGCTTCGAGATGCAGCGGATATCCGACGAACTGCGTCGCGCCACCGTGCCGCGCCGAGGTCAGCGTGAACCAGGTTACCGCCATGCCCACCAGGGCGATCGGGATGCCCCAGAGGATCAGGTGCGTGAGGCTGGCGCCGGGCGCGGCGGTCAGCGCCGCCGCCATCGCGCCGTAAAACGGTGACCAGGTCGCGCCGACGATGAAGGCCTGCGACAGCGCCATCGCCTGCTCCATGGTCAGCTTGGTGCGGGCACTCAGCCGGTCGGCGAAAATCGCCACTGCAGAAAAATTGATCACCGCGCCGAACAGATGCACGCCGATCATGGTCTTGACCAGCGCCTTGCGTCCGTGTTCCAGGCGTTCGCCGGCAGCACTGTGGCCGACGGCAATCAGCCGCAGGAACGACACCGCAATCAGCATGCCCGCCAGCGGCACATTCTGCGTCAGTGCCATCACCACCAGCCCTTCGCTGCCGCGCACCATGCCCCAGACGATGCCGAGCACGCCCAAACCGGCCAGCAGCAGCACCGTGTACAACTGCCGCGGTGGCAGCCGCGGCAACAGCAGCACGCAGGCCGTCCACGCGATGACACCGGTGATCCACGCGGGATAGGCCGGCAGTGCCACCGCGGCCACCACCAGTATGACTACGGCGACGTAGCACCAGGCGGCAACCGCGTCGCGCGCAGACACATTATTCAACGATCAGGACTTTCAGAAAAACCGGCGGGCTTGCCCCGCCGGCACATTCACATCACAGCGATCAAAGCACGCCGGACAAACCGCCATCGACATTGATGCAGCTGCCCGTGACATAACTCGCAGCGTCGGACGCGAGGAAGGCGATCACATTGGCGACCTCTTCGGACTCGCCCATGCGCTTGAGCGGCACGGTCTTGCCGGTATCGGCGTAATGCTGCTCGACGGTTTTTTTGTTGCGCGCAGCGCCGCGCTCCTGCTGCTTGGACTTGATCTTGCCGACCGCGACGACATTGACGAGGATGTTGTCGGGTGCCAATTCCTTCGACAGGCCCTTGGCCAGCGCCAGGCCTGCGGCACGGCTCACTGTGGTCGGGAACATCGCCGCACCCGGCTGCTTGGCACCGACCATGTTGAGGTTGATGATGCGGCCGCCGCCGACTTTTTTCATGTGCGGTACCGCGGCACGCGTGGTGCGCACCTGCGCCATCACCTTGATTTCCATGTCGAGGTTCCAGAAATCGTCGTCGACCTTGTCGAAGGCGATCTGACCCGAACCGCCGGCGTTGTTGACCACAATGTCGAGACGCCCGAAATGTTTCGCGGCCTCGTCGATGAAGCGTTCCATGTCGCCTTCCTTGGCGGCATCGGCCACTACGCCGAGCACATCGCCGCCCTGCTTTTTCAGTTCAGCGACCATCACGTCGATCAGTTCCTTGCGCCGCGCGCAGAACGCAACTTTCGCGCCTTCGGCGACCAGCCTCCGCACGGTTGCACCGCCGATACCTTCGGTGCCGCCTGTGACGGCTGCGACTTTGCCCTTTAATCCGAGTTCCATAACGTGACCCTTCTGACAAATTTTTGATTAAGGGCCCGATTGTGACATATCCATGGATACAACTCGTTACAACTGCTCGCGGATTGTTACGGCCGCAGGGCCTACAGTGGTTACGTCGAAACAAACGCGCGAGACTTTTACGCGCGGACAAGGAGACCGACATGAAACGCATTGCCATTACAGTAACCCTGATCACCGCTGCACTGGCGGCCGGCTGCGCGAATACCGGCAGGTACGAACCCCGCTACGAGCAGTCGGGCCGCTACGATCGTGGCTACGAGAGACCTTACGAGCGTACCCGCACTTATCATGAGGAGCGTCCGCGGTATGTAAACACACCGGTATATGAGCAGGAACCGGCGCCCGCATCGGCAGGCAGCGGTAACTGGTTGCCGCAGGCAGCAGGCGCTGCCGCTGGCGGTGTTCTCGGCGCGCAGGTCGGCAAAGGCAACGGCCGTATCGCAGCCGCTGCGGTCGGCGCCGCGGTCGGCGCACACGCTGCGGGCAAGATGGCCGACCCGTGCTCGCCGGATCTGAACATGGGCAACGTCATCGGCGGCGTCGCCGGCGCCCTCCTCGGCGCCCAGGTCGGCAAAGGCAGCGGCCAGGTCGCGGCGGCCGCGGTTGGCGCTGCCGCCGGTTCGATGATTGGCGGCAACATGAACGGCGGCGGCTCGACCAGCGCGAACTGCCGCTGATCACAGAAAAGGATTCCTCCCTTCCAGGGCGCGCAAGCGCCCCTTTTTTTGTCTGTGCCAACCAAGTTACACTCGGCCATCATGATCATATCCATACCCGACGACTAC
>JAOUIN010000324.1 GCA_029883965.1 Betaproteobacteria bacterium | reverse complement strand
CATGCCCAGTGTGTTGGGCAGTTCGGCCCATTCGACGGCATCCACATAAATGGCCAGATACCATTCATGCACGGCTCTGGGCTCGATGCCGGCGAGCAGCGCGAAATTACCGGTCACCATCAGGCGTTGAATGTGGTGCGCATAGCCGTAACGCAGGGTCTGGTTGAGAGTCTCACGCAGGCAGTTCATCTCCGTGTCGCCTGTCCAGAACCATGCCGGAAGCGGGCGCTTGTGGCCGAAATAGTTGGCTTCGAGCATCCCGGGCATCTCCAGCCAGTAAACGCCGCGAATGAACTCCCGCCAGCCGAGGATCTGCCGCACGAAGCCTTCAACGCCGGCCAGCGGGGCGCGACCCTCTTGCCAGGCGAGTGTCGCGGCGGCGATCACCTCGCGCGGATTCAGCAGTTTCAGGTTCAACGCGGCGGACAACAGCGAATGCCAGCCGAACGGCATGCCGCTCCACATCGCATCCTGGGTGTCGCCGAAGCGGCTCAGGCGATGGTCGACAAAATCCTGCAGTGCACGCAAGGCGTCCGTGCGGGAAACCGGCCAGCCGAAGTCAGCAAGTGATCCCGGATGGCCGGCGAAACGGCTTTCCACCAGGGCAATGACCTCCCGCGTCAAGCGGTCCGGCGCAAACTGCACAGGCTGCGGTAGCGGGCCCGGCCCGCTGCGCGGAAAAGCGCCACGGTTGTCAGCGTCAAAGTTCCAGCGACCGCCCGCGGGTTTGCCGTTCTGCATCAGCATGTCGTGCCGGCGGCGCATCTCGCGGTAGAAGTATTCCATGCGCAGTGTTTTGCGGCCCTTCGCCCAGGCCGCAAATGCGCTGCGGCTGCACAGAAAATGCGTATCGGTCCTGATATCCAGTGGCGTGCCGAGTTCGCGGCACACGGTTTCGAGCAGGGCTCTGATCCGGAATTCGCCCGGTTCGCAGGCGATGACCTGCTGCGGCCGGTGCTTTGCAACCAGCTGCCGCAGATGCGTGTCGATGCCGGTGTCGGTCTCCGCGTCTGCCTGCAGCGCGACATACGTCAGTGGAAGATTCTGTTCGCGCAGCTCGGCGGCGTAGTGCCGCATCGCGGACAGAAACAGGGCGATGCGTGCCTTGTGCGTCCACACGTGCGTGGCCTCGCCCGCGGCTTCGATCATGACAATGCGGTCGTTGCGGGCATCGATGCCTGCGAGGGCCGGGTTGTCCGGATTGAGCTGATCGCCCAGTATCAACACCAGATTGCGCATGGTTCAGGTCGCGCGCCGGCAGCGCTCGGAGCAGTATTTGACGGCATCCCAGACTTTGGCCCAGCGGCGGCGCCAGGTCATGGGTCGCCCGCACGCGGTGCAGATTTTTACGGGCAGTTCGGATTTGCGCACGCTTGCGAACTCCGACAACCTCAGTGCTGTGGGTTTTCGACGCGCCAGCGCTCAAGGGCGTAGCGCATGTCGTCGAAGGAGCGCAGCAGCAGCACGCCGTGGGGTATCTTGCGGGCACGGCTCAATGCAGCGCCGCCACCCCAGACCTCGGTGCTGTCCGGCAACAGGCCCCGCAGCTCTTCCAGGCCGGCGAGGGCGGCGCTTTGGGTCATGGCGCTGCTGAACGACAGGGCGACAACATCGACCTGATATGCGGGCACTGCATTCTTGATGTCGATGATGGGTGTTTCTGTTCCCAGCGCGACACAGTTGGCGCCCTCGGCAGCGAGTACTGCTTCCACCATCAGCAGCCCGATACGGTGTTTTTCCCCCGGCAGTGAGGTGAGCAATACCCGGGGGCCGCTGCCCCGCCCGGGCTGTGCGACGATGGCATTGCGCAGAATATTCTGCACATGTTCTGAATACAGGTGCTCGTCGAACACGGCGATTTTCCCCGCCAGCCAGGCTTCACCGATCCAGTGATTGAGTCCGGTAACGGTATCGGTGACGAAACGTAGCAAGCCCTGTTTCATCAGCGCCTGGACCAGCGCATTGCGGAAGCCGTCAATGTCATGCCGCAGCAGCAGCTCGAGGATGCCGGCGATTTCCGGCGGCGGCGCTTTTTCGGTGGACTGGTCGGAAATCAGCCGCGACAGTTCCGCGGCATCCTGATTGACGATCTTGCCGGGACGGTAGCCGCTGTCGATCAGCAAACGCAGCAGGCGCAGTTTTTCCATCTGCGGCAGCGTATAGAGCCGCTCGTCATTGTGGTCGCGCTCGGGCTTTGGAAAACCGTAACGTCGTTCCCAGACACGCAGAATGTCCTTGGACAAACCGGTATCCCTCTCGACTGCGGCGATGTTGTACAGGGACCCCTGGATTGCGGAGTTAGTGCTCACTATGTCTCCATTATTGTCTTGGACAAATATAGCGTTAGTTGCTTTGTTATAGGCAATATAGCTGGCAACATGTATCTTTGACTTGGACATTATTGGTCAGCGGTTAGACAAAGTCAACCCGGTTCATGGGCTGAATCTGACTCTGGCGACGCGATGGGTATCGGAGACACCCGATTTCTGTCGTAGACATCAATGGACGTTATTTGAGGAGCATTAACGCAATGAACGCACCGGAACAACTGCCGCTGGCGGACGTACAGTCGATCATCGATCGGCGCAATGTCTACATCAATCGTGTGGGCGTGAAGTCATTGATCCACCCGCTGCAGGTTCGCGGCACCGCGGGCGACATCGTGTCCACGGTGGCCAGTGTGGACATGACCGTCGGCCTCTCGCCCGAGGTCAAGGGCACGCACATGTCGCGTTTTGTCGAGGTGCTGCAACAGACCTGCGGCGTGCTCGACGCCGCCTCTTTCGGTGAACTGCTCAGCCGCATGCTGCAGCGGCTGGATGCCGACAGCGGCATGATCGAAATGCGGTTTCCCTATTTCATCAGCAAGCGTGCGCCGGTGTCCGGCGT
>JAOUIN010000323.1 GCA_029883965.1 Betaproteobacteria bacterium | reverse complement strand
TCGAAATCGTCGAAATCCCGACCGCCGCGGGTCCGCTGCCGGGTTATTTCGTGCACGCGCAGAACGCCAAATCGAAAAAACCGCCCTGCGTGGTCTATTTCGACGGCCTCGATGTGACCAAGGAAATCCAGTACGTGCGCGGCGTGCCCGACCTGATCAAGCGCGGCATCTCGGTGCTGGTGATGGACGGCCCCGGCACCGGAGAAGCGATCCGCTTCCGCGGCCAGTACCTGCGCCACGACTACGAAGTGGCCGGCTCGGCCTGCATCGACTGGCTGGAAAAGCGCAACGACGTCGATCCGAAAAAAATCGGCGTGGTCGCGATCAGCCTCGGCGGCTACTACTCGCCGCGCATGGCGGCCATGGACGAGCGCTTCGCCGCCTGCATTGCCTGGGGTGCGATCTGGGACTACCACGCCACCTGGAAAAAACGCATAGACGCCAAGTTCAAGACCTCATTGTCGGTACCCGGCCACCACATCACCTGGATCCTCGGTGTGGATACGCTGGAGGAAGCGCTGACCAAGCTCGAACCGTTCAAGCTCGACGGCGTGGTGCAGAAGATGAAATGCCCGTTCCTGATCGTGCACGGCGCCGACGATGAACAGGTGCCGCTGGCCGATGCGCAGGCCCTCTACAATGCCTCGGGCTCGAAGGACAAGACGCTGCGCGTTTTCACTGCCGAAGAAGGCGGTGCGCAGCACTGCCAGCGCGACTACCTGACGTTGGGTGTGGCGGAGATGTGGAACTGGTTCGAGGACAAGCTCAAGCCGTGAACAAGCTGCTGCACGGGCGATACGCTTCGTCGCGTGCTCGCCCGCCAGCTCGCCTAACCCGTATAGTTATGTCTCGCTGCCGGGCTCCGCGGCTCCTCGCGGCTCGCTCTACTCGCGACGCTTCTTCAACGGTTTGTCCATGCTCTATGTAATCTGCGAACTGCGGCGCTGTCAGGATTGCGGACAGCCGGTGGGGGCCAAGGACAAGTTCTGTGCGCGTTGCGGGGCGAAGTTGCCGAGGGAGCCGAAAACAAGAATACATGCGCCTGAAGGGGCACCTAAATCTGGTCAAACGTATCTTAAATCGTGATGATCAACTCGATGAAGGTGATATACAAGATCACGTACCCGAATGGAAAGATCTACATAGGCATGGATCTGACCGACAGTATCAACTACTTTGTGAGCGCTGATAGCAAGCTCATCGCCAAGGACTTTAAGCGCGAAGAGCGCCGGGATTTTACAATTTGACGCGAAATTCTCTGGGAATCGGAAACAGCCACGGATAGTGAAGTACGCGAGAAAGAAATCTCATTCATTGCAGAATTCGGTTCTAACAATCCTTCAATTGGATACAACCAGTGGCCCAAGTTCCGGAATTAAGAAAATCGGAGAAAATGTTACAAATTTGAGATTGTAGGGCTCTCGCTCCATCCTCATACGCATTACGTGTGTACGCTCACGGTCACGTCATACATACTCCGATACCTCAACCAAATTGAAATCCGGATCCCGGAAATAAACCGACCGTATATCCCCCATCGCGCCGGTCTTGATGCACGGCCCCTCGATGATCGCAACCTTGTGTTTCTCCAGGCTCGCGATCACCTGTTCCAGCGGCACCGAAGCAATGAAGCAGAAATCCAGCGTACCAACGCCCGGCGCGTGCGCCTTGGGTTCGTACTCCCTGCCCTTCACGTGAATGTTGATTTTCTGCTTGCCGAACTTCAGCGCCTGGCGCTGGCCGTTGCGGAAGGTCTCCAGCTTCATGCCCAGCACTTCGGTGTAGAAGCGGATGATTTCTTCCGGTTGTGCGGTGGTCAGTACGAAGTGGTCGAGGCGGTCGATCATGGCTCAGTCTCCGATTCCTGAATCGTCATTCCGGCGAAAGCCGGAATCCAGGAATTTCAACGGTCCGTTGCTGGATTCCGGATCGCCCCCCAAGGGGACTTCCTTCAGGGCGCGCTACGCTTGTCCGGAATGACGATATACTGTAACTATTTGATTATTTTCATATTTTTGTATTTTACGGCTAGATCACGCCCTTCGCGCGCAGGTCGGCGATGGTCTCCGCCTTGACGCCGGCGCGCTTCAGTACTGATTCAGTGTCCTCGCCCAGCCGCGGCGCGGTGCTGCGGATGCCGCCGGGCGTCGCCGAGAGTTTCGGCACGATGCCGGGCACATCGACCTGGTAGCCGTCGCGGGTGGTGATGTTGAGGATCATCTCGCGCGCCTTGTACTGTGCGTCCGCCGCGATGTCGGCGATCGAATAGATCGCGCCCGAAGGCACGTCGTGTTCGTCGAGGATTTTCAGGGCTGCCGATTTTTCGCGCGCGGATGTCCAGGCAGTGATCGCGCCGTCGATGTCCTTGACGCGTTTGACGCGGCCTTCGTTGTTCGCCATCTCGGGTGACGTGGCATAGTCGTCGCGGGCTATCGCCTTCATCAGCCGCTTGAAGATACCGTCGCCGTTGCCGCCGATCAGGATCCAGCCGTCCTTGCAGGGGTAGGCGTTCGACGGCACGATGCCGGGCAGCGCACTGCCCGCCGCTTCGCGCACGGCACCAAAGGCGCTGTATTCCGGCAGCAGGCTTTCCATGCAGTTGAAGACACTTTCGTACAAGGCGATGTCGATGACCTGACCCTCGCCGTTCTTCTTCGTGTCCCTGTGGTACAGCGCCATCAGGATGCCGATCACGCCGTGCAGCGACGCCAGGGTGTCGCCGATAGACACACCCACACGCACCGGCACGCGGCCCGGTTCGGCAGTGAGGTATCTCAAGCCGCCCATCGATTCGGCGATGATGCCGAAGCCGGGACGGTCGCGGTACGGGCCGCTCTGGCCGTAGCCGGAGATGCGCGCCATCACCAGCCGCGGGTTGAGTTTCTTCAGG
>JAOUIN010000322.1 GCA_029883965.1 Betaproteobacteria bacterium | reverse complement strand
ATTTACACCGTAAGGTGCGCCACTGGCACACCTTACGGTACCGCTCGTTTTCTAATGATTTTCAGCTTGAACAAACCACCCGCGAATATCGCCACGCCCCAGAATGTCGAAGCCGTGGTGTTCGCCGAACGCGTGCGCGCGCTGTATGAAAACCTCCTGAGCGGCCAGATCATTACCGTGATCGTCGCCCTGGCGATCGCGGCCCTCGCGCAGCCGACATCAGGAACATTGCTGACAGTAAGCTGGGCCGCAGCAATGGTCGCAGTCGCCATAGCCCGCGGCGTCATGCTCTACGCATACAGAAAATCCCCCGGTCAGGCGGAGCACGCGCGGTTCTGGCATCGCCTGTTCCATGCCGGACTGGGACTGGTCAGCCTGTTGTGGGTCGCAGGCAGCCTGCTGTTCATCCCGGAACTCGACACCGGCTCGACATTTGCAGTGTTGATGATACTGGTCGGCATGACGGCGGGCGCGGTAGCCATCCTCGGTGCGGACCGCGGCGCCTACCTGATGTATGCGGCAGCGCTGATGCTGCCCCCCAGCCTGGTTCTGGGTCTGGCGCCCGATGTACACCAGAAACTGCTGGGCATACTCGGGTGCGCCTTCTTCGTCGTCATGCTGGTTGCGGCCAACCGCTATTACATGACATTGAGCCAGGCCCTGACACTGGCTTTCCTCAACTCCACGCTGGTCAGCGACATCGATACACGGGAACAGCGCAACGAGAAGAAACATAACGCGCTGCAAAGAGCGCTCGAGGCAAGCAACGCTGATCGCGACAGGCTGGCGCATACGGTAAAGATGCAGGAAGCATTCGCCGGGCAGCGTGCCGCCTATGCCTCGGCTGCCGCGCAGGACATGCGGATGGCGCTGCAACTGATCGAAAAGCAGGCGGACTCACTGGCCGGCCGCATGCCCGACGCACCCGAGGCCGCACGGATCCTTGCAGCCACTCAATTGCTCCTGGGTGAAATGGGCAGCATGATCGATGCCTGCGGGGCCGACGCCGGAGCCGCTGCTCTCGCCACGCTGCCATTCAGGCCGCGCGCATTGTTCGATACCCTGGGCGCAATCCTGGAGCCGGTGGCCCTGCAGCGCCGCTGCAGGCTGAAACTAATCGTTGATCCGGCATTGCCGGAGCGTGTCAGCGGTGACCCTGCACGGTTCTGCCAGGTCGTGATGACGATGACCCTGGGCATGACCAGGCTCGCCGGCAGCGGTGATATCAAAGTCGATGTGCGCATCATCTCGCGCACGTCGCAGCATGTCGTGCTGCGTATGACCGTTGCCGCCAGTGCCGGAATGGCGAGGCCCGACGTGCTCGAGGAACTGCAGCGACTGCTGCGGCAAAACGAGTTGCGCGGTTCAGAAATACCGGACACCGCACTCACCGGCATACAAACCGCGCGCCGGTGGGTGGAGGCCATGAAAGGCCGTATCAGTGTGGAGATTGCGGATCAGCACCAGCCTTACCTCTGGGCTGAACTGCAACTGAACCTCGCTTAAGGCAGCTTCGCGTTCCAGGAGCCGCCATAGAAGCGCTCGGCCACCGGTTTGCGCCCGCGCGGCTTGAGTTCCTTGGCGCGCGTTTCCTCGTCATCGAGCGCCTCCGGTGCGGCCTGATAGCCGACTGCAATCATTGCCATCGGCGTGTACTCTTCGGGAATCACGAATGCCGCGCGTGCCTTGGCCATGTCAAAACCGCCCATCTGGTGGGTCACCAGGCCCTGCGCCAGCGCCTCCAGCCCCAATGACAGCGCCGCCATACCAGTGTCGTACTGTGCCCAGCGATTGGGGTTGCCGTTATTCAGCTTCGATCCGGCGCAGGCCAGAAACAACAGCGGCACGTTCTTGACCCATTTCCTGTTGTTCTCCGACAGGCAGTCGAACGCTTTTTGCCAGCCCGCGGCATCGTCCGTGCGGTCCCACGTCAGGAAACGCCACGGCTCCTCGCCAAAACACGACGGCGCCCAGCGCGCCGCCTCGATCAGGGCCATCTTCTGCGCGGGCGCAACGCTGCGATTCGCGTCGAACGCACGCGGGCTCCAGCGGCGGGCCGCCAGGTCATTTATGGGTACACTGGTCATGGCCTTTCGATCCTGCATCACGGTCTCCGATAAAAAAGTAAGAACAATAAAAATAAGAATGTTATAACACGTCACCCGCCGCGTGATCCACGGCGTTGACGGCAATCCAGTGCACGACCCGCGGCGCTGAATCGCCCCGATGAAATGCCCTGACGCGGGTAATGATCGCACTATCCTCGGCAGTCGCCCGGTGATGCTGGCGCAAATGTTCCGCCCACGATTCAACGACAAAGGTTTCCACGTAGCGTCCGGGAACGGCCGCATCCTCGAACAATCCCCATGACAACGCGCCATCGCGCCGGCGTATGCGCTGCAACGCCTGAATCGCCGCCACAAACGCCACCGCTTCTTCGGGTGCGATCTGATATTCGACATGAACCTGCACCGGTCCACGCTCCGGCGCAATAGCCGCGTGGCTGTGCGGATGCGGCTGCAGCAGCGCCGCTGACTCAGTGCGCAACAACCCGTCCTCGCCACCCAACGTCAACCGCCACGTCGCACCCATCGCCAGCAATCCGCCGGCAGCAGACAATGCCAGCGCCAGCGGCACCCCCCAGCGCGCGGCTGCGGCACCCCACAGCAGGGCGCCGCCGGTCATGCCCATCGCGTACACCATCAGATAAAACGACAATGCACGGGCCCGCACCCATTGCGGCACAGCAGTCTGTGCGCTGACATGCAGCGTTGACAGCACGGCGAGCCACGCTGCGCCGCCGGCCAGCATCGCGACCAGCAGCACGTACAGGGTATCTGCCACAGCCACACCGGCCGTCGCGGTTGCATACAGCACCGTCGCGCCCCTGACCAGCGCG
>JAOUIN010000321.1 GCA_029883965.1 Betaproteobacteria bacterium | reverse complement strand
ACAGAGAAGGGTGCACCGCTGGTATTGTTCGCGCTGCCAAATGAGAAAGAACGCCGCAATGATTACGCGATCGAGATTCCGAAGGGTGCGGCGCTGGTACTCAAGCACGATCCTGAGGGGGAGTTGAAGGGTCTGAACGAATTCGAACCCGACCGGCCACCGGTGGCGCCGCTGTTTTTCGGTTTTCGCATCATGGTCGGCATCGGCATGGCCATGCTCGCATTGGCGTGGTTCGGCGCGTGGCGGTTGCGCCGCGGGCCGCCGCCGCGTGCTTTGCTGTGGACGTTTGCGGCCTTTACGTTTTCGGGCTGGATCGCGACGCTGGCCGGCTGGATCGTCACCGAGATCGGACGCCAGCCGTGGCTGGTCACCGGTGTGCTGCGAACGGCTGACGCTGTCGGCCACATTTCCGGCGCACAGCTCGGCGCGAGCCTGACGGGTTACGTCATCACCTACAGCCTGATGCTGCTCGCGTACATCGTGGTGCTGACGCACATGGCGGGGAAGGGGGTGGAGCAATGACGATCGACCTGCCGGTCATTTTCGCGGGGCTGATGGGTTTTTCCATCCTCCTTTACGTCGTGCTCGACGGTTACGACCTCGGTGTCGGCATGCTGATGCCGGCGGCAACGTCACATGAGCAGGATCTGATGGTTGCGTCGATCGGTCCGTTCTGGGATGCCAATGAGACCTGGCTGGTGCTGGGCATCGGCCTGCTGCTGGTGGCGTTTCCGAAGGCGCACGGCGTGGTGCTCGGCGAGTTGTATCTGCCGGTCGCGGCGATGCTGATCGGGCTGATGCTGCGCGGCGTGGCGTTCGAATTCCGCATGAAGGCGCTGGGCTGGCACGCGGAACTGTGGAACTGGCTGTTCTGGTTCGGCTCGTTCCTGGCGAGCCTCGCACAGGGATTCATGCTCGGGCGCTACATCACCGGTTTTGACGACGGCTTCGGCTTCTGGCTGTTTGCACTGCTGGTCGGCGGCAGCGTGTGCGGCGGCTATGTGCTGCTGGGCTCGACCTGGCTGGTGCTGCGGACCGAAGGCGAATTGCAACGCAAAGCACGGGCGTGGGCGCGCTGGGGCCTGCTGTGGGTGGCGCTGGGTGTGGCGCTGGTATCGCTGGCGACGCCACTGGCCAGCGAAACCGTGCGTGACAAGTGGTTCGATTTTCCGCGCACGCTGTGGCTGATGATTCTGCCGGCCGCCAGTGTCGCAGCTGGTGTCTGGGTATGGCGCAGCCTGCGTCCCGCCGTGGCTGACTGGAAACCGTTCGCTGGTGCGGTGACGATTTACGTACTGGCGTTTGTCGGCCTTGCCTACAGCATCTTTCCGTATGTGGTCGTCGACCGCATGACCATCTGGGACGCGGCCTCACACACCAGTGCCTTGCAGTTCATGCTGTGGGGTGCGGCAATCGTGCTGCCGGTGATCGCCGGTTACACGGTGTTTTCCTACCGCGTGTTCCGCGGCAAGGTGCGCGAGGCGCTTTATAAATGAGCAAATAAGCCGGTGCTTTTCTATATAACTAATTGATTAAATTAAGCGTCGCGGTGTCCGCAGCGTGCCGACGGTGCAAGGGGTCTATGCCGCTCGTTTGGCATGGCGGCGCCCAACGGGTTAACGTGCCAAGCCTATCCCTGCGCCAGATAGTTTCGCATCATGCCGATATCCTCATGCTCGAGGATATGGCAGTGATAGAGATAAAGCCCCGTGTGGTTTTCGAACTTCATCAGGACGCGTACCCGTTCGCCGGGCATCACCAGTACCACATCTTTCAGCCCTTCGTCGGTCAGGCCTGCACCGAGATCCTGCAGAAGCGGGTTCGACCGTCCCGTGCGACTACGTCCGATGACGCGAAATTGCAGGTTGTGCACATGCATCGGATGCGCCATGCGCATACCGAAGTTGGTGTCATTGGAAAATTCCCATACTTCGGTGGTGCCGAGTTTTACTTTTTCATGGTCGACGACCTCGTCCATGCGTCCGAAGGAACGCCCGTTCAGCATTCCCTGACCGTGCATCATTGACAACTGGAAGCTGCGGGGCTTGTCGCGATTGACGGCATCGGCGAGTTTCAATGCCGGAAAAGTAGAGAGACGTTCCGGCAAGACCGACTTTTTAGCATCCCCGCTGCCGATGCGGAAACGCGCGACCGGTCGCCCCCGTTCAGTCATCGGCGCGCCGCTCTGCATGCGGGTGATGTTGTCGAGCGCCGGCGACCAGGATTCGGCGATTAACGCGAGTTCGTCGTCCGGCTGGTGGGTGGAGAAGTCCACCCAGACATCGATACGTTCCGCGGCTGCGAGCGTGATGTGTTCGCGGACCATTGGGCGTTCCAGCAATCCGCCGTCTGTCCCGAGCACCGTGAAGGGTTTGCCATTGCTCCACTGCAGCCGGTAGAGCGTCGAATTTGAACCATTGAACAGGCGCAGCCGGTGCGCGGCTCGTGGCACCGTACGGCTGTATCCAGGATTGCCGTTGACCAGGACCTGTTGACCGCTGAATCCCATCATCCGGCCCATCATCCGGTCGTGCATGCTCTGGCCCACGTAGATCAGCTCGTTGCGGGCGCCGAATGTGCGATCCTGAATGACCAATGGCAGGTCCAGTTCGTTGCGTGGAAGTTTTGCCGCGTCCTCCTCATCGTCACCGATCAGCAGGAGGCCGGTAAGGCCGTAGTAGACCTGTGCGCCGGTACGTCCGTGCGGGTGGGGGTGAAACCAGTAGGTGCCGGCGCGATTGTCGATGACAAACTCATAGACGAATTTTTTGCCGGGACCGATCGCATACATGGGGTGGCCATCCATGCGCTGCACGATATGCAGGCCGTGCCAGTGCACGATCGAGTCCTCGGGCAACTGATTGCTGAAATGGATACGGATCTTCTGGCCGCGGCGTGCGCGG
>JAOUIN010000320.1 GCA_029883965.1 Betaproteobacteria bacterium | reverse complement strand
GACATACGGCCAGATCAGGTCATTAGCGCGCAGGCTGGCGAAAGTCAGTGCGAGTTCGCGTCCGCGCAGCAGGCCGCCCTGGGCAAACTCGGCTTCGCGTGCCTGTACGTAGGCTTCATCGATGAATACGCTCAGTTCGCCGGTATCGCTGAAATCGAGCATCGTGGTGAGGAAGGTGACGCTGGAGGCAGGATCTTCGCCGCGGGCGCGCATGACTGCGAGTGCGCTGGCGAGCAGGGTGCCGCCGACACAGAATCCGAGCGTATTGATCTGTGCTGATCCGCTGATGTCCTGCGCCGCCTTGATCGCACGCATCACGCCGTGCTCGAGATAGTCATCCCAGGTCGCGGTGCCCATTTCCACCGGCATGTTGCGCCACGAGACCATGAACACCGTATGTCCGGCGGCGACCGCGTGGCGTACGTAGGAGTTGTCGGGCTGCAGATCGAGGATGTAAAACTTGTTGATGCAGGGCGGCACCATCAGCAGCGGCCGTTCATGGACGGTATCGGTGAGCGGCTGGTACTGGATCAGCTGCATGAAATCGTTCTCAAATACCACTGCACCCGGCGAGATCGCGAGGTTACGGCCCACTTCGAACGCAGTTGCATCGGTCATCGACACCAGGCCCTTGTCGATGTCTGCCGCAAGGTTTTTCAGACCCTGGGTGATGCTGTCGCCGTCGGTGGCGGCGGCGAGCTTGATCGCTTCCGGATTGCTCCACGGAAAATTGGCCGGACACAGGGAGTCGACGAGCTGCCGTGTATAAAACGAGAGCTTGTGCTTGGCGTGCGCGTCGAGCCGTGCGGATGCCGTGAGCTCTTCGAGCCAGCGTGCCGACAGCAGATAGGATTGTGCGAGATAGCTGAAATAGGGTTCGCGCCATTCTGGCGCGCTGAAACGGCGGTCCTGCGGCGGCTCCGGCAGGGTTTTGTCCGCGGCAGGGTTCGCCGCTGAGAATTTTTGCCACAGCTCCAGGTGATCGCGGTAATAGCGCCCGGTAAGTTCGTTCCAGTGCTCGCTGTCAGCGGCCATGCCGGTGGTGAGCAGTTTCATCATGCCTGCAGCATCGGGCAGCGCGTTGGCCGGGCCCAGTTTGCCGGCGGCATCGCCCAGCAGCATGCGCTGGAGTCTGGCAAAGGCATCTGCCGCGGAATTTTGCGTCTGGTCGGTCATGGACGGTTGACAGTTTACGGCGCGATGATGACAGGCCGAAGGCGAGTCGTTGCGACCCACAATAGCACAGTGATTCTCAGCGGCTGCAGGCGGCTGATCGTAATGCTATGTTTTTAATGTGATTTCAGTGACCGTGCGCCCAGTAGCCGACCAGCCATATGGTGGCGATGCCGAGGCCGATCAGGAGCACCTGCTGTGCGGTGGCGGCCAGTTCGGGCCGACGATGCAGTCCCGGTATCAGATCGGCAACGGCCACGTAGAGCATGCTGGCTGCAGCGAGTGCCAGCAGTGGTGTCACCAGTGCCTGTGCCAGCTGCAGCGTGAAATAGGCAAGCACGCCGCCAATGACCATCGCGGCGCTGGCCAGCATGTTGAGCAGCAGTGCGGAGCGCTTGCTGTAGCCGGAGTGCAGCAGGATCAGGAAGTCGCCGGCTTCCTGCGGTACTTCATGCGCGATGATGGCGATGGCGGTGACGATGCCCAGTTGGGTGTCCGCCATGAACGCGGCCGCGATCAGTACGCCATCGACAAAATTGTGGAAGGTGTCACCGACCAGAATCATCAGACCGCTGCGGCCATGGTCATGGTCGCTGTGAGTTTGCCTTGGTGGCACGAGCGGATCGTGCGCCTCACATTCCTCGACGTGGCAGTGGCGCCACAGCACCAGTTTTTCGAGGACGAAGAATCCCAGAATGCCGAACAATACGGTCATCGCGGTCACTTCGATGTTATCGCTTTCGCGGAAGGCGTGCGGCAACACTTCGATAAATGCCGCGCCCAGCAATGCGCCTACGGCATAGCTGACCAGCATCGGCACCTGTGCCGCTTTGGCCTTGATCGCAAACAGACTCGCCACCAGCGCCGAAAGTACGCCGCCGGCGAAGGTGGCGAGAATGATCCACGACAGAGTGTTCACGATTTGCGCTTCAGGTGGGGGAGCATGGTGATGTGCGTCCGACGTGCACGAAAGAGACAGGAACGATGAGGTGGAAGCCGCGGATTATACGGTATCGGGCTAAGCCGTTTCCGCTTGCGGAGTCAGCCACACCAGTGCCGCCATGCGACCGGTGATGCGGTCTCTTCGGTAAGAATAGAATCGTGCTGGGTCTGAGTAGGTGCATAGCTTACCGCCCCAGATCGCGATGATGCCGGCGCGGTTCAGGGCTTCGCGTGCCAGTCGCGGCAAATCACACAGCCATTTGCCGGGGCGCAACGGTGCGAATGCGCGTTCCAGTTCCGGGTTGCTCGCGCAAAATGCACTCAACACGTCGTCACCCACCTCAAAAGCCGTGGGCCCAATGCCCGGGCCGATGTAGGCGATCAGGTCTGCCGGGGCCGCCGCCATGCGCGCCACCGTGTTGGCGATTACGCCTGCGGCGAGGCCGCGCCAGCCGGCGTGAGCGGCGCCCACGCAGGTGCCGGCACGGTCAGCGAGCAGTATGGGCACGCAGTCCGCAACCAGTATGGCGCAGACCGTGCCCGGCTCTCTTGCAACGCTGGCGTCTGCTTCCGGGACATGTGTGAGGGCGTCGGCATCGACCACTGCGGCGCCGTGTACCTGGGCGAGCCATTTGGGCGGCTGTGGCAGATGTTGCTGCAGGCGCGCACGGTTTCGGGCGGCGTTCGCAGGATCGTCGTCGGTGCGGAATCCCAGATTAAGGCTTGCATACGGGCCGCTGCTGATGCCGCCGGCACGCGTGGTGACCAGTGCGCGCACACGGGCCGGCGCCGG
>JAOUIN010000319.1 GCA_029883965.1 Betaproteobacteria bacterium | reverse complement strand
TCGCTCAAGGACTGGCCACAGTCTCATGCCGACACGCTGAAGAAAGACGGCCTGCCGGTGGTCAAAGCGCTCAACACCGCCCTGGAGTCAGCCGAAAAACACGGCCATACCTGGCCTGTTCGCTACTCAGTCAAGTAAAGCGTATTTAATGGCAACAACCTCATCCGTCGGCGTAAAAACGCCGACGGATTCGGGCTTGATCGGCATTCGCATCACCTCAAGAGCTCGCCGTGCCTCTCCGGAGAGCACAGCTCTCATTTCGTTGCCACCCTCAATCCAACCTGACAGCACAAAACCATGTCACTACGGATAATCAGCGACAAAGTCTCCAAGTTCCTGATGGTGATGGCCGCGGTCTGGTCCTTCATTCTGACCTTCATCATCCTGGCGGACATCATCGGGCGCAGCGTATTCAACGACCCGGTCAACGGTGTCAGTGAAATTGTCGCGAACTCCATAGTCATCATCGTCTTTTTGCAGGCCGGCTATGCCATCCGCAGTCGCTCAATGCTTAATGCGGATTTCCTCGTCAGCCGTTTTCCGGTATGGGCACAGCGCGCCGCGCTGGCATTCGGATATGTGCTGGGTGCCGCGTTCTTCGCGCTCGTCATCTGGGGCGGCTGGCAACTGGCCATCGACTCCTGGACGGGAGGCGAATTTGAGGGTGAAGGCGCGCTGCGTGTACCGGCATGGCCGACACGCTTCATCATACTGATCGGCAGCGCACTTGCCATCGCCAATTACCTGATCATGGCCTACCTCGACGTCATGCGGCCCGGTGTAGCCGGGGGAACTGCGGAAGATGCAGACGACTTCCGCTCCGCACCCAGGCATTAGCGCGTCAGACATTCCGCGAAAACAGCCCGCCCGGAAAGACCAGCCCACATGTTCGACCACACCACCGCCCTTGCACTGATCGCGAGCCTGCTGCTGCTGGTCGCGCTGGGCGTGCATATCGCCATCGCACTGGGCATGACCAGTGCGCTGGGGATCTACCTGGTGACCGGCGATCTTCAGGTCGTTGCGAACATGCTCGGCAGCACTGCTTACGAGTCCCTGCGCGACTACGTATTTGCGGTCATCCCGTTGTTCATGCTGATGGGCGAGTTCATCGGGAAATCGGGCGCGGTCACCGACGTGTACCGCGGGATCAACCGCGGCCTGAAGCGTCTGCCCGGACGCCTGGGCATCGCCACCGTGCTCGGCAACGCAATCTTCTCATTCGTCACCGGGGTGTCCATAGCCTCCGCCGCAACCTTCTCCCGCGTCGCCTATCCCGAGATGCGGCGCTTCGGCTACAACAAAGGCTTCGCGCTCGGCGCCGTGGCGGGTTCAAGCTGCCTGGGCATGCTGATCCCGCCCAGCGTACTGATGATCGTATGGGGGATCCTGACTGAACAGTCGATCGGCCAGATATTCCTTGCCGGCGTGCTGCCGGGTCTGCTGCTGACATTCCTGTTTGTGGGCTATATTTTTATTACTGCACTGCTGCGACCGGCGATGGTGGGTGGCGGCATTGATCGGCAGGCAAAGGACGACGACACTGACAATCTGCCGCTATCGACGATCCTGACCAGTTTTTTCGGAATACTCGTCATCGTCTTCTCCGTCCTCGGCGGAATCTGGTTTGGCGTGTTCACGCCTACCGAGGCCGCCGGCGCAGGCGCATTCATCGGACTCGTGCTGGGCATCATCAAGGGCATGCGCTACAAGGACATCATCGAGTCCATCCTGTCGGTGGGACGCACCTCGGCGCCCATCCTGCTGCTGCTGGTGGCAGCATCTCTGTATTCTCGGACCCTCGCGATGACCGGCGTAACGTCAGCCATCCAGGACCTGTTTCTGGGTACCGGGCTCAGCCCCCTGCTCATCATCGTCATGATGGTCATCGTCTGGTTCCTGCTGGGCATGGTGATCGACTCGATATCCATCATGTTGCTGACGGTCCCGATCTTCGCGCCGATTGCCATGGAACTCGGCTATGACCCGATTGCCTTTGCCATCGTCGGCATCCTCGCCATCGAATCCGGATTACTGACACCGCCGTTCGGGTTGCTGGTTTACACGGTAAAAGCGGCAATCCAGGAGGAGGACCCGGATGTTTCCATCATCGATATTTTCAAAGGGTCCATGCCCTACTGGATCATCATCCTTCTTGCGATGATATTGATACTCGAGTTTCCGCAGATTGCGACTTACCTGCCAAGCCTGATGTTTTGAGTCCGGCGACGCGAAACGCTTAATGATTTACGATTAGCAAGGAGATCCCATGCCCGCATACTGGCTCGCCCGCTGCAAGATCAACGACCCGGTCGAATACAAGAAATATACTGACCGCGTTCCCGGCATCATCGCCAAATTCGACGGCAAGGTGATGGCGCGCGGCGGAAAATATCAGATCATGGAAGGAACGGACCGCTTTCACCGTTTCGTGGTCATCGAATTCCCCACGCTGGAGCAGGCGGTGAAATGCCATCAATCGGCGGAGTATCAGGAAGCTGCCGCATTCCGGCGGGCACCCGGCGTCAGCGAAGTCGAGCAGGTCATCGTAGAATCAGGTGAGGCCACTCCGGTATAAAACCTGGAGAAATTGCAGGCCCATGCTGTAAAATCCTGCCCGTCGCACGCCGGTGCGTGTCCGTGGCGTCCCCGAGGCCGGGCAGATCGATGCCGAGCCTTGCGATGCCTTACCTGTTAAAAATTTACGCGAGATTTGCATGCCCCTAAATCATCTTGAGCATTTTCTGATCCAGACCGAAGATATCAATGCGACGCGGGATTGGTACATCAACGTATTGGGATTCCACGAAGGGCCCAGCCCGGATTTCAAATTCCCGGTCGTCTGGTTGTACCTGGGCGGGCGCGACATAGTGCACCTGACGCAAGGCGGGAAAAATGTCAGTGAAAATCGGAAGCGCT
>JAOUIN010000051.1 GCA_029883965.1 Betaproteobacteria bacterium | reverse complement strand
GAATGTCACCGGCGACCTGATTGCATGCACGGTGCTGGACAATGGGGAAAAAGCCGCTGCAGGGGCAATGACGCAAAAGCGACCGGACAGCACCGACACGCGATAAACTACGCCTATAACGGAATTCAGGAGATCTGATCATGGACGACGGCGTAATTACCATCAAAGACAAGCCCGCGGCAGGACCGGTAATCCGGCTGCATGAAAACGACAATGTGTTGATTGCGCGCGGTGATATCGCAATCGGCGCCAAGCTGCTTGAGGGATTGACTGCCAAAAGCCAGGTGCCCGCGGGCCACAAGATTGCGGCTCGCGCGATCAAGAAGGGCGATCCGATCCTCAAGTACGCGGTGACCATCGGTTTTGCGTCGGCAGATATTCCTGCCGGCACTTATGTGCATTCGCATAATCTCGAGTTCCGCGAGTTCGACCGCGACTATGCTTATGCGCGCGATTACAAGCCGGTGCAGATGGTGCCGGAGGCCGAGCGTGCGACGTTCATGGGCATCGTGCGCGCGAACGGCCAGGTGGCAACGCGTAACTACCTCGGCATCCTGTCGACGGTGAACTGCTCGGCGACGGTTGCGCACAAGATTGCCGAGTACTTTACGCCCGAGCGGCTGGCGGAATATCCGAACATCGACGGCGTGTGCGCCTTTGCCCACGGCACCGGCTGCGGCATGGAGATGACCGGTGAGCCGATGGACCTGCTGCGCCGGACGATGGCGGGCTATGCGCGTCATGCCAATCTGGCCGGTGCGCTGATCGTCGGTCTCGGGTGTGAACGCAATCAGATCAAGGGGCTGATGAAGGAAGAGGGCCTTGAAGTCAGCTCACGCCTGAAAACCTTTGTCATGCAGGAGTCCGGCGGTACCCGCAAGACCATTGAGGCCGGCATCGCGGCACTGAAGGAAATGCTGCCTGAGGCGAACAAGGTCATGCGCCAGCGGGTGCCCGCAAGCCACCTGATGATGGGGCTGCAGTGCGGCGGCTCGGACGGTTTTTCGTCGATTACAGCCAATCCCGCACTGGGTGCGGCCATGGACCTGCTGGCGCGGCATGGCGGTACTTTCATTCTGTCGGAGACGCCGGAAATCTACGGTGTTGAGCACACGCTGACGCGTCGTGCAAAAAGCCGGGAAGTCGGCGAAAAGCTGATCGAGCGCATTCGCTGGTGGAAGGATGTCTACACGGTCGGGCGTGACACACAGATCAACGGCGTGGTCAGTCCCGGGAACCAAACCGGCGGACTGGCGAATATTTTTGAGAAGTCGCTGGGCTCATCGATGAAGGGTGGCACCGGGCCGCTGAACGCGGTGTACCGCTATGCCGAGCCGGTGACGGAAAAGGGATTTGTGTTCATGGACACGCCGGGGTTTGATCCGACGTCGGCCACCGGCCAGATCGCCGGCGGTGCCAACATGATCATGTTCACGACCGGCCGCGGCTCGATGTTCGGCGCCAAACCGGTGCCGTCGCTCAAACTCGCGACCAACACGCCGATGTTCAACCGCCTTGCCGAAGACATGGATATCAACTGCGGCGAGATTCTTGAAGGCTCGGCAACGTTGAGCGAAGTGGCACAGAAGATTTTCGATCTGATGCTGCGTACGGCTTCGGGTGAGAAGTCCAAGAGCGAATTGCTGGGGCTGGGTGACCATGAATACGTGCCGTGGAATATCGGCGTCACCGGTTGATCATTAATTGATGTCGCAGACCGCATGAACCTCGCTGCGTTTGTCGCGGTCGGCATCGGCGCCGCGCTGGGGGCCTGGTCGCGCTGGGGCCTGTCGGTAGCTTTCAACCATTTCCTGCCGGCATTGCCGCTGGGTACGCTGGCGGCGAACCTGGCCGGCGGTTTTCTGATTGGCGCCGCGCTGGAGTTTTTTTTGCAGCATGCAACGCTGCCGCCCGAGTATCGATTGTTTGTGATTACCGGTTTTCTCGGCAGCCTGACGACATTCTCGGCGTTCTCGCTTGAAGCCGTGATGCTGCTGGAAGACAGCCGCTACGGCTGGGCAATGGCATTGATCGGCAGCCACCTGATCGGCTCGCTGGCGATGACTATGCTCGGGCTGTACATGGTGCGCGCGCTGAGCGCGTAACTTAAATTCGGTTCAGCAGCGCCCGCGCGCTGTCGCCGAGTTCTCCGGCAGTCAGCCCGATCGGGCCGATGCCGCCGCTGACGCAATGATCCGCTGCGGCGCCATGAAGATAGACGCCGGCCGTCAGTGCATGGCGTTCGTCCACGCCCTGGGCCAACAGCGCGGTGATGATGCCTGTGAGCACGTCGCCCATGCCGGCGCTGGCCATGCCCGGATTGCCCGAGGTATTGATCGCCCAGTGGCCATCGGGCCAGGCGCAGATGCTGCCCGCACCTTTGAGCACGACGCCTGCATTGGTTTCGCGCGCGAGTCGCAGCGCTGCGGCTACCCGGTCCCGTTGCACTTCATCTGTTGCGCATCCGAGCAGGCGTGCGGCTTCGGCCGGGTGGGGCGTCAGAATTGTTGATGTAACCCGTTGTTTTAATTTAACTTTTAGTGATACTGTGAGTGCGGTCAGGTTGAGCGCATCGGCATCGATCACCAATGGCACGGTTGCTTCCAGCGCCCAGTCCAGGTATTCCGCCGCGTCCGGAGAGGTGCCCAACCCCGGCCCGATAGCCAATGCCGTGAGGTGATCGAGGCGCAGCACGCCGTCAGCCGGTCGCAGCATCACTTCCGGTTGCAACGGATCAATCAGTGGAACGTCATCTGCAAGCAGTCCGGCGTAAACCCGGCCGGCGCCGCATTTAAGTGCGGTGCGCCCGGCGAGAAACGCGGCGCCGGTCATGCCGTGTGCGCCGCCGACGATGCCGGCACTGCCGTAAGTGCCCTTGTGGGAGTTACGCGGGCGTGATGGCAGCAGATGCGTCAGCACGCCGTTGCCGATGGTCACGCCGTGCGGCGCATCAGTGACTGCAGCGGCAAGGCCCAGATCCGCGACTTCGATGCCGCCACAGTGATCGGGGCCGTCCAGGGTCAGCAATCCCGGTTTCAGCGCAATAAAGGTGATCGTATGGTGCGCCCGCACCGCGACGCCCATCGCGCGACCGGTATCGGCGTCCAGGCCGCTGGGAATATCCAGCGCCAGCACCGGCACGCCCGCGGCATTGATCGCGTCTACCAGTGCCGCGTATCCGCCGTCGAGATTGCGAGTCAGGCCGATGCCGAAGAGGCCGTCGACGATCAGGGCCCGGTCTTGAACCGGCGGCATTTCAGTGGCGACGGTGCCTCCGGCTTCGCGCCAAGCCTGCATGGCTGTCGCAGCGTCACCGGTGTAGGCATCGGGATCTCCGCTGCAGACGACTGTCACCTTGAACCACCATTGCTTCAGATGACGGGCAACCACCAGCGCATCGCCACCATTGTTGCCGGGCCCGGCGATGACGAGTACCGGTTTGCCGCTGTCGCCGGCCAGCTTGCGCGCAAACTCCGCAGCGGCAAGCCCGGCGCGTTCCATCAGCGGCGCGGGGCGCGGGGCGCCGAGCGCAGTCTGTTCGATTTTGCGCAGATCGGCGCTCAGCAGTATCGGTGCGGCATGCGGCATATTCATGATGGCGGCAAGTTTAACGCATGTGTCCCTGCGGAACGCGGCGGGTTTCGGGTAAAATCATGCTTTCCGATCAGCCACTCATCATGCCGCATTTCCTACGCCTGAGAGGACGCGACGCCCTCTCTGCTTTTCGCAGGAAAAAACTACTGGAGGCGGTTGCCTCCGATATTCCCGGATTGCAAATTGCTGCCGAGTACTGGCATTTCGTCAGTCTGGCGCAGATGCCGGGCCATGTCGACCTGCAGCAACTTGAGCGCGTGCTGGAGTATGGTCCGGCGACGGCGCCGGTAGCGCAGAACGGCACCCTGCTGCTGGTCACGCCGCGTCTGGGCACGATTTCACCCTGGTCTTCCAAAGCGACTGATATTGCAAGGCATTGTGCCTTGCCGATGGTGGAGCGGATCGAGCGCGGTGTTGCGTGGTGGTGTGCACGCAACGGCGCGCCGCTGTCGGCGGCGGAACGCGCGACGCTGCTTCCCCACGTGCATGACCGCATGACCGAATCGGCACTGGATGCGCTTGATGATGCCGCAGCCCTGTTTCACCACGTGGTGCCCAAACCGCTGGCCAGCGTGGATGTGATGGCAGGCGGGCGCGATGCGCTGGTGCGGGCCAATGCCGGCATGGGGCTGGCGCTGTCCGCCGACGAAATTGATTACCTGCTCGACAACTATGTGCGCATGGGGCGCAATCCGACCGACGTCGAACTGATGATGTTTGCGCAGGCAAATTCCGAACACTGCCGGCACAAGATATTCAACGCGGATTGGGTCGTCGATGGCGAAACGCAGGACCGGTCGCTGTTCGGCATGATCCGAACCACGCACGAGAAACATCCGCAGGGCACCGTGGTTGCCTATTCCGACAATTCGTCGGTGATCGAAGGTGCGGCCATTGAACGCTTTTATCCGGGTACGGATCAGGCCTACGGATACCGGCATGAATTGACGCATATCCTGATGAAGGTCGAGACCCATAACCACCCGACGGCGATTTCACCGTTTCCGGGTGCAGCCACGGGTTCGGGGGGCGAGATTCGTGACGAAGGTGCGACCGGCCGCGGCGCCAAGCCCAAGGCGGGTCTGACCGGATTTTCGGTATCCAACCTGCGCATCCCCGGATTCGAGCAGCCTTGGGAGGCCAACCCGGTCGGCAAGCCCGGACGCATTGCGTCGGCGTTGCAGATCATGCTCGACGGGCCGATCGGCGGTGCTTCATTCAACAATGAATTCGGTCGCCCCAATCTGACAGGCTATTTCCGCAGTTATGAAATGCGGGTGGGTCATGAAGTGCGCGGTTATCACAAGCCCATCATGGTTGCCGGAGGCCTGGGCAATATCGCCGCGCAACACACGGCGAAGATACCGCTGCCCGATGGTGCGCTGCTGATCCAGCTGGGCGGGCCGGGCATGCTGATCGGGCTGGGCGGCGGCGCGGCTTCGAGCATGGACACCGGTGCCAACCAGGAGGACCTCGATTTCGATTCGGTGCAGCGCGGCAATCCCGAAATCGAGCGGCGCGCGCAGGAGGTCATCGACCGTTGCTGGGGGCTGGGCGAAAATAATCCGGTATTGTCCATTCATGATGTCGGTGCCGGCGGGCTGTCAAATGCGCTGCCCGAACTGGTGCACACGGCGCATCGCGGCGGCGCCTTCGAGTTGCGCGATGTGCCCAGCGAGGAACCGGGCATGTCGCCGCTGCAGCTCTGGTGCAACGAGGCACAGGAGCGCTATGTGCTCGGCATTGCACCCAAGGATCTGCCGGTGTTCAAGGCGATATGCGAGCGCGAGCGCTGTCCGTACGCCGTGGTCGGCAGGGCGACCGCGGACGGCCGCCTGATCGTCAGCGACCGTGAATTCGGCAACAACCCTGTGGACATGGAACTCAATGTGCTGCTGGGCAAGCCGCCGAAAATGACGCGCGATGTAAAACGGCTGGTGCGCGAAGGGCAGGTATTTGACGCGTCGGGTATCGATATCCGCGAGGCGCTGTATCGCGTTCTGAGACTGCCGACCGTTGCCGACAAGACTTTCCTGATCAGCATCGGCGATCGCACCGTCGGCGGCATGACGGCGCGCGATCAGATGGTCGGGCCCTGGCAGGTGCCGGTGGCGGATGTTGCGGTGACACTGATGGGTTACAACACCACGCGGGGCGAAGCCATGTCGATGGGCGAGCGCACGCCTCTGGCCGTGCTCAACCCGGCGGCATCGGGTCGCATGGCCGTAGGTGAAGCGATCACGAACATCGCGGCTGCGCCGATTGCCGCGCTCGGCGACGTCAAGCTTTCCGCAAACTGGATGGCTGCGGCCGGACACCCCGGTGAAGACGCTGCGCTGTTCGATACTGTGCGCGCGGTCGCAATGGAACTGTGTCCGCAACTGGGCATCAGTATTCCGGTGGGCAAGGATTCGCTGTCGATGAAGACGGGTTGGAGCGACGGCGCCGCGCGCAAGGAAGTGGTGGCGCCGCTGTCGCTGATCGTTTCGGCGTTTGCACCCGTGACCGATGCGCGGCGCACGCTGACGCCGCAGTTGCGTACGGACTGCGGTGACACCGATCTGCTGCTGATCGACCTCGGGCGGGGACGCACGCGGCTCGGCGGCTCGGCGCTGGCGCAGGTCTATGACGCATTCGGCGATGCCACGCCGGATCTGGCCGATGCTGCCGACCTGAAGAATTTTTTTGCACTGATACAGGCGCTGAATCAGCAGGAATTGCTGCTGGCCTATCACGACCGCTCCGACGGCGGCCTGGTGGTGGCCTTGTGCGAAATGCTGTTTGCGGCACGTTGCGGTGCGTTGATTGAATTGGCGGGTGTGGCCGAGTCGCAGCTGTTTGCCGAGGAACTCGGTGCGGTGGTGCAGGTGCGTCGCGCAGATCGTGCCAGGATCATGGACATTGCCGCACGCGCGGGCCTGGGCGCGCATTGCGCAGTCATCGGCAGCGTCAATGATGGCGGGCGGCTGGTGGTGAAGGCGCAGGATGTGACGGTGCTCGACGAGGCGCGGGTGGACCTGCATCGCGCCTGGTCGGAAACCACGTACCGGATGCAGCAATTGCGTGATCATCCGGATTGCGCGCAGCAGGAATACGACCGCCTGCTCGATGCCGGTGATCCGGGTCTGACCCCGAGGCTGACTTTTGATCCGAATGAGGACATTTGCGCGCCGTATGTCGCCCGCGCGTCACGTCCGCGCATCGCCATCCTGCGTGAACAGGGTGTCAACGGCCAGATCGAAATGGCGGCGGCATTTGATCGCGCCGGTTTTGCCGCCGTCGATGTGCACATGAGCGATATCATTGCCGGGCGCGTCACCCTCAAGGATTTTAAGGGGGCGGCGGCCTGCGGCGGGTTTTCTTACGGCGACGTACTCGGTGCGGGTGAGGGCTGGGCCAAATCCATCCTGTTCAATGCGCGTGCGCGTGATGAATTCGAGGCATTCTTCAGTCGCCAGGACAGTTTCGCGCTGGGCGTATGCAACGGCTGCCAGATGATGAGCAACCTGCATGAGCTGATACCGGGCGCCGGACACTGGCCGCACTTCGTGCGCAATAAGTCAGAACAGTTCGAGGCGCGCTTTGCTCTGCTGGAAGTGCAGCAGTCGCCGTCGCTGTTTTTCAACGGCATGGCCGGCAGCCGGATACCGGTGGCAGTCGCGCACGGCGAGGGTTATGCGGAGTTTGCCGATGCCGCGGCGCTGGCCGCTGTGCAACCGCTGGTGGCGTTGCGTTTCGTTGACAACCGCGGCGTGGCCACCGAACAGTATCCGTTCAATCCCAATGGCTCGCCGCAGGGCGTCACCGGGCTGACTACTGCCGACGGACGCTTTACCATTCTGATGCCGCATCCGGAGCGTGTTTTCCGCACGGTACAGAATTCGTGGCATCCGGCGACGTGGCAGGAGGACGGTCCATGGCTGCGCATGTTCCGCAACGCGCGGAAATGGATCGGTTAGTGCGGCCATGTCGGTAAAGACCGATGCGCCGTTCTACACCGAGGCTGAGCTGGATGCACTGGAGGCGACCGATCCCGTCGCCGCGGTGCGCATCGCGCGCGAACAATTGCTGTTGCAAAAGCAGCTTGCGCAATCAGTGGGCGTTGCGGCCGGTGAGTTGCCGACTATTGATCAATTACAAGCGGTGATCGCGGAAGTGCGGCAGATACTCGCGCGTGACGGCGGGGATATCGAATTCGTCGGCTTCGAAGAGCACACGCTGACGGTGCGACTGAAAGGCAGTTGTTCGGGCTGTCCGCGCGCACCGCTGGATCTGAAACACGTCGTCGAAGAGATGGTGCGGCGCAGATATCCGCAGATCATCGCGGTGCGCAACGTGTTCTAGATAAAAATATCAATAAAAACAATAAGTTATTTCAATTTCTCGCGTTCGAGCTGGTTAACGTCTTTATGATCGCCGGTGGCTGTGGCCTGCCAGCGCAGGTCCAGGGTCAGCGGGAACGCTGGATTCGGTATTTCGGGTTTGACGTGCATCGGACCCGGCGTATGGCCGTGGTCCCAGAAACGTGCGACGCGCCGCGCTTCGGCTTCGTTGGCATTGACGGGCCGCGTGCTGTAGCTGCGTCCGCCCGGATGCGTGACGTGGTATGTGCAGCCGCCGATGGAACGCTGGCTCCAGGTATCAACAATGTCGAATACCAGCGGCGCATGTACGCCGATCGTCGGATGCAATGCGGAAGGCGGGCTCCACGCGCAGAAGCGTACCCCGGCGACAAATTCTCCGGGTGTTCCCGTCGGCGCCAGCGGCAGTGCGCGACCGTTGCAGGTGACGACGTGGCGTGACTCGGTCATGCCGCGTACGCGTACTTGCATGCGTTCAACCGATGAATCGACGTAGCGCGCGGTAGCGTTGGCCCCGACTTCCTCGCCGAGCACGTTCCACGGTTCGATGGCCTGCCGCAACTCGAGCTCGATGCCGTCGTAGATTACCGTGCCATAGCGGGGGAAACGGAATTCGTGGAACGGCGCGAACCAGGTATCGTCAAATGCGTAACCGGCGCGCCGCAGGTCCGACAGCACATCGTGGAAGTCAGACGCGACGAAATGCGGCAGCATGAAGCGGTCGTGCAACTGCGTGCCCCAGCGCACCAGCCTGGCTTGATAAGGTTTCTGCCAGAACCATGAGACCAGCGCGCGAATCAGCACCATTTGCGCCAGACCCATTTTCGGATGCGGCGGCATTTCGAAGCCGCGGAATTCAAGCAGTCCCAGCCTGCCCATGGCGCCGTGCGAAGCATAGAGCTTGTCGATGCAGAACTCTGCGCGGTGGGTGTTGCCGGTCAGGTCGACCAGAAAATTACGCAACAGCCGGTTGATCGTCCATGGTGCCAGGTCGGCGCCGAATTTCTCCTGCATCGCGGCCAGTTGCTGGAAGGCGATGTCGAGTTCATACAGATTGTCATCACGCGCTTCGTCGACCCGCGGTGACTGGCTGGTGGGACCGATGAACATGCCAGAGAACAGGTACGACATGGACGGATGGTTCTGCCAGTACGTGATCAGGCTGCGCAGCAGGTCAGGCCGGCGCAGCAGCGGGCTGTCCGCGGCGGATGTGCTGCCCAGCGTGATGTGGTTGCCACCGCCGCTGCCGATATGGCGGCCATCCGTCATGAATTTTTCAGTGCCCAGACGGTTTGCGCGCGCTTCCTCATAGAGCGCCGTAGTGTTGGCGACCAGCGCGTCCCAGCTTGCGGCGGGGTGGATGTTGACTTCGATGACACCGGGATCCGGGGTGACATTGAGCACCGTGATCAGGCGATCGGGCGGCGGACCATAACCTTCGAGCCGGATTTTCAGTTTTAACTTCACCAGTTCCCGCTCGATCAGCGCCAGCAGATCAAAATACGGCTGGATGGCTTCGAATGGCGGCATGAACAAATAAAGCCGGTTATCGCGGACTTCGACGCACAATGCGGTGCGTACAATCCTGTCAGGTGTCTTGTCGTCAGGCGCCGGTGGCGGCAGTGACGAGAGGGGGAGGCGGTAGCCAATGGATGAGTCGCCATTGATCAGAATGACCTGATCGTCCGGCAGCGGCCAGGAAGAACTCTTCCACCCGCTGTCATCGGCGGCCAATGGCAGCATGTAGCCGGCGGGGATTTTGCTGCCGGGTATGCGCTGCTTTTTCTCCGCGGACAGATGTGTCAGCGGATCTTCCCAGACTGGTAACAGGTGCTCCGGCGCGATGCCCAGCGCGGCCGTCAGTGCGGTCGCGAAGCGCTGCGCGTCGACGGGTTTCGCATCTCCCGATGTCGCTGCCGCGATTAATGCAATGTCCTGCCACAGCGGTTTGCCGTCGTTGCGCCACTGTATGCCCAGGGCCCAGCGCGGCAGCGGTTCACCCGGATACCATTTGCCCTGTCCGTAAAACACCAGTCCGCCCGGCGCGAATCGTTTCTGCAGTCGCCACGCCAATTCTTCGGCGAGCGTCCACTTCTCGTCGGACATCGCCACGGTGTTCCATTCCGGGCCATCCATGTTGTCGATCGACACAAAAGTCGGCTCGCCGCCCTGCGTCAGGCGCACGTCATTGGCGACCAGTTCCGTGTCAATTTTTTTGCCCAGTGCGTCTATGGCCAGCCATTGCGCTTCGTCGTACGGTTTGGTGACACGCGGATCTTCGCGGATGCGTGTGACCGTCATGTCAAATTCGAACGTGGTTTCGCAAGGCGAAACGGTGCCGATGATGGGCGCGGCGCTGAACGGCGACGGCGTGCAGGCGACGGGAATGTGCCCCTCGCCGGTGAGCAGTCCGGAGGTGGCGTCGAGTCCGATCCAGCCGGCACCCGGTATGTAGGCTTCAGCCCACGCATGCAGGTCGGTAAAGTCGCGATCCGGCCCGGGTTCTCCTTCCAGTGGCGGCTGATCGGGTTTCAGTTGAATCAGGTAACCGGACACAAAACGCGCCGCGAGGCCGCAATGGCGCAGGATCTGCACCATCAGCCAGCCGCTGTCCCGGCAGGAACCGGTCCCGTGCTGCAGCGTATGTTCGCAGGTCTGCACACCGGCTTCCATGCGCACTTCATAGGCGACATCGTTCTTCAGCCTGTTGTTGACGGCGATCAGGAAATCGACCGTGGTGCTGGTGGGAGGCAGGCTGGCGCGGAAGTCCGCCAGCCACTTTTTCAGCAACGGGCCCTGTTCGTCGAGCGCCAGATAAGGCGTGAGGTCGCGGAGCAGTTCGGGCGGGTAGGCAAACGGAAATTTCTCCGAGTATGGTTCGATGAAGAAATCAAAGGGGTTGATCACCGTCATGTCCGCGACCAGGTCCACGGTGATGTCGAGTTCACGTGCCTTGTCGTCCTTGAACACGATGCGCGCGATGTGATTGCCGAAGACGTCCTGGTGCCAGTTGATGAAGTAGTCTTCCGGACTGATGGTCAGCGAATACGACAGTATCGGCGTGCGGCAGCTGGGTGCCGGACGCAGGCGGATTTCATGCGGGGCGATGATAACGTCGCGATCGTAGCGATAACGCGACTGGTGGTGCAATGCGATCTGGATCATGGACGCAACTCCGCAGCGCGCGCCGGGTGCGGCCTACTGCTCGAAGCCGACATTCCAGTCCGGGTTGGGCAGCTCGGTAAAAACCTTGCGCAGACCTTCACCCCACTGCTGATGCACCATGTTGAAGTAGGGATCGGTTTCGAGGATCCGGTGCTGGAATGCCACCCTGAGTGTGTCTGCACGGTAGATGAGCAGGTCGATCGGCAGTCCGACCGAAATGTTGCTGCGGATCGTCGAGTCGAAGGACACCATGAGGCATTTTGTCGCCTCGAGCAGGGAGGTTTGCGGTTTGACCACGCGATCGATGACCGGTTTGCCGTACTTGCTTTCGCCGATCTGGAAATAAACGGTTTCCGGGGTGGCTTCAATGAAATTGCCTTCGCTGTAAATCTGAAACAGTCGCATGCGTCCGCCTGCGATCTGGCCGCCCACAATGAACGAGGCGCCGGCGTCCACGTTGGCCTGCTGCAGGTACAAGGCATCGCGCTGGCGGACCTCTCTAACCGCCTGGCCGACCATTTCCGCCACCTCATACATTGAGTTGGCGTCGTAGAGCGAACGCTTGGAGCCGGGATCGAGACGGTCT
>JAOUIN010000050.1 GCA_029883965.1 Betaproteobacteria bacterium | reverse complement strand
CGAAGCACAGCGAAAACGCCGACCAGCCCATCAGGCCGATCAGGAACAGCCGCCGCGGGCCGAAGCGATCCGAGAGAAATCCCGCCGGAATCTGACCGAGCGCATAGGTGAACGTCAGTGCCGCCGACAGCATGCCGGCCTGGGTGAAACTGATCTGCAGGTCTTCGCGAATCAGCGGCAGCAGCAGAGGGATCGCGCTGAAGGTGATGCCGTGAGTGATCTGGCACAGTACGACCAGCACCACCGTGTTGATGCCTTCGCGCGGCATGCGCGCGCCGGAATCGGGGGCGCTGCTCATGGACGCAGGGGCGGCAGCGGATGTTCGACTGCAGCGGGGCTCGGGCTTGCGGGAGGATGTTCAGCGGAAGGCACGGTGTTAATGTAGTGCGTCGCATTACGCTGCGGGTTGAGGCAGGTCAAGGTGCCACGAACTCAGGGCAGCAGGCCCGCATCCTCGAACTGCAGATACAGTTCACGGCTCACCCAGGCATCGGTTGCCGCATAGGTGATTTGCGCGGGAGTCAGTCGCGGCGCAGCCCAGTTGGTGGTTTTTGCGCCCTTGGGAATGCGGTAACCCAGAAAAATGCCGGCAAGATTGCGCACACCGGTCTGCTCGTAGTCGTTACGTTTGGCCACGACCCCCAGGTCAATCACGCTTTTTTCGGCGAACCGGAATACCTGATTCAGCGTGCGCAGGTCGTAGGCGAGCGCGACGCCCGCCTTGACGGTGGCGGGCGCCTGCAGCAGTCCGGCGATTACGGCGTGAGTCTCCTGCAGGCGCAACGGGAAAAGATACACGCACTTTGCCGTGGCCACCTGTACCAGACTCGGCAGATAACTTTCTCCTTTGCTGAAAGCGGGGCGCGTTTCGGTGTCGAAACCGGTAACGCGCTCACTGCGGATGTCGGCTGCGGCGGCAGCCAGTATATCCGGCGTATCGACGAAGGCCACCGGGCCTTCGTAGCGGCGCACCGGCAGTTCATTGAGGTCTGCGCGCGAGATCGCGCGGGCGCGATCGTCGTGTCGGGTATCTGTTGTTTGGCGGGTCATGGGCCTCAGGGTAACAGGTGCGCGCGTGGTACAGTTACTGCTGGCAATAACCGGGGCGTGAGCGGGCATGAATGCATGGCCGGGCGTTTGGATGGCAGCGATGCGTGCAATTGCGGCGGGTGCCGTACTGTTGCTCGCGGCGTGTGTGCAGTTGCCGGTGTATACGTCGTTGCCGGTCGACGTGCGCCCTTCGCCCAATTTCGGTGAGCGCCGGCCCGGCTTCGTCATCATTCATCATACGACCAATGACACGGCCGAACGTGCGGTCGCGACGCTGACTGATCCGCTGAGGCAGGTGAGCGCGCATTACCTGGTTTCGCGCGATGGCCGCATCATTTATCTGGTCGACGAAACAATGCGTGCCTGGCATGCCGGTGATTCGTACTGGGGCGGCAACCGCGACATCAATTCGGCATCAATCGGCATCGAACTCGACAACAATGGCCGCGAACCGTTTGCCGAGCCGCAGATTGCGGCGCTGTTGCTGCTGCTGGCCGATGTGAAAGCGCGCTGGAACATTCCAACGGCGAATTTTCTCGGTCATGGCGATGTCGCGCCCGGGCGCAAGGTGGATCCGAGTGCGTGGTTCCCGTGGCAGCGGCTGGCGGCGGCGGGTTTCGGTCTGTGGTGCGATCCGCCGTACGATCCGGCGCCGGCCGGTGTGGCGGATGTGACCCTGCTCGCCGCGCTGGGATACGAGGTTGCGGTACCGTGGTCGGCGGTGGCCGCGTTCAAGCGCCACTGGGCGCCCGCGGATATGACCGAAACCCTGAGCGAGGATCAGCGCGGCATGCTGCAATGCCTTATCCGGCTGCAGCAGGCCGGGTGAACGCAGTCACCGCCAGGCTATACAGACGCGGTCCGGGTGATGCTGCAGTGTGGACGCACCGCCTGTTTGGGATCGGATCAGGGCTAGAATGCAATGAATAAATCCGTTTCCGGAGGGGACGCATGACACTGAAACTCGGGCTGATGGTGCCCGCGAACAATACGACGATGGAACCGGAGATGCTGGCCTGGATGCCCGGCGCTGTTTGCACCACGCTGCGTATTCCACGGGGCCCGGGGCTGCTGGGCCCGGAGGAGATTCCGGCCTATGTGGCGCAGGCGCTGGAACTCGCAAGCAGCTACGATCGCGCCAATACCGATATCGTCGCCTATGGCTGCACTGCCGCCGGATTCATCGGCGGTCCGGCACAGGATGAGGATATTCAGACCGAGCTTGCGCGGATCACCGGCAAACCGGTGGTCACCACTGCGAGCGCGATGATAGAGGTATTGCGTCATATCGGTGCCAGGCGGGTTGCTGTGGTGACGCCATATCTGGATTTGGTGAATGCGCGCCTGCGCGCCTATCTGGAGCAGTCCGGCATCGTCGTGGCTGAACTTGCCAGCTTCAACGCTGCGACCACCGATGAACTGGCGAAAATTACGCCCGCACAGATTGCAGCGCTGGCGCGCGAAACCATGACGCCTGATGCGGACGCGATGTTCATCGCCTGTTCGCAACTGCCCACCAAAGACATCATGGATGATCTTGCGCACGAGTTCGGCAAGCCGGTGTGGTCGTCGATCAAGGCGACCGCATGGCATGCGGAGCAGGTGCTGGCCGGACACGATACTGTTGCAGCCTGAATCAATTCACCCGGGAGATACGATCATGCAATTCAAACTGACAGCGGTCGCGGCCATACTTGCGGCGACCGCGTTTGCCGCATCGGCTCAGAATTTTCCGACAAAGCCGGTGCGCATCGTGGTGCCGTTTCCGCCGGGAGGCGGGGTTGATATTGTCGCGCGCGTGGTAGGACCGAAACTTGCCGCGCAATATGGCCAGCAGGTGATCGTTGAAAACCGCTCCGGTGCGGCCGGCATCATCGGTACGGAGTACACCGCGCGTTCCGCGCCCGACGGTTACACCTGGGCGATCTGCACGCTGGGCAATCTGGCAGTGAACAAGCACCTCTATGCAAAAATGGCCGTTGATCCGCTGAAGGACCTCGCTGCGGTGACGCAGGTGGTTGATGTGCATTTCGTCATGGTTGCGCACCCGTCCTTGCCGGCGAAAACCGTGCCGCAGCTGATTGCGCTGGCGAAACGCCTGCCCACCGGCGACATTACCTATTCCTCGTCAGGTGCGGGCGGCGCCCCCCATCTGGGCGGCGCATTGTTCAACCGGCTGGCGGGCGTGCAGCTGACACATGTGCCGTACAAGGGCAGCGGTCCGAGTTTTGCCGATCTGCTCGGCGGGCATGTGTCGCTGACCTTCGACAGCATGTTGCAGTCGCTGCCATACATACGCGACAAGAAACTGGTTGCGCTGGGCGTGCTGGGTGCGAAACGCGCGGCGGCATTGCCCGACGTGCCGACGATCGCAGAGCAGGGTGTGAAGGGTTACGAGCTGACTAACTGGTTTGGCCTGGTGGTGCCTGCGGCCACGCCGAAAGACCTGATCGCAAGGGTGCATGGCGATTTCACCAGGGTGCTGCAGGAGAAGGAAATCCGCGAAAAAATCGCCGGCATGGGGGCCGATGTGGTGGCCAACTCACCGGAAGATTTTGCAAAGTTCTGGCGCAATGAGTCTGACAAATGGGCGCGGGTGATCAAAGAGGCAAAGATCACCGTGAATTGATGCGGCCCCCGCATTGCGCGTGCTATGCGCAATGCGGTTCAAGAAAGAATCCGGAGACTCGTTAACGCAGGGTGCCGAGTATTTCCAGCGCCTTGTCCATCGAGAACTTGTAGGTCGGTTCGTTCCAGGCCTTGGGGTTGGAGCGCATCATGTAGCCGTGCTGAATGCCGGGGAAAATGTGGACCTGCAGGTTGGGCGTGGCCTTCGCTTTTTCGAGGTAGGCTGCCTGTACCTCCGGTGGCGCAGCATGGTCCTGGTCACCCCAGATCAGGCATACGGGTTTGGTCAGACCGTCGAATTCGTCCAGGAAATCCTTCATCTGCGTGCTGTGGCAGCCGATGCCGGCGTCGTATCCGAGGCGCTTGGGGCCGATCACGGCATACGGTCCGCCGAAACAGAAGCCCATAGCCGCCGCCTTGCCGTTATGCTGCGGCAGCCGGCGCACCATTGCCAGCGTATCCGTCATGTCGGCCTCACTTGTCTTGACGACGGCCAGCCGCGGTTGCGAGCGCTCGGCGGAGCGTTTGTCGTCGCGTGGCAGCGGACCGGGCACGGTGCGCCAGAACAGATCCGGCGCCGCGGCGATGTAACCCGCTGTGGCAAACGCATCGGCAATGCCACGGACGTCGGCATCCACACCGTGCACGGCGGAGGCCATGACCACGGCCGGCGCCTTGGGTCCACCGGTCGGTAGTGCGAGGTAGCAATCGAATTCGCCGCCGCCGGTTGACTTTACCTTGACGTGTTCGCCGGCCATGATCAACCCGTCGCCAGCAGTTCGACTTCAAACACCAGCGTCGCGTTCGGCGGAATGACGCCGCCGGCACCGCGCGCGCCGTAGCCGAGATCCGGCGGTATCGTCAGTTTGCGCTTGCCGCCGATTTTCATGCCCTGCACGCCTTCGTCCCAGCCGCGGATGACGCGGCCGCCGCCCAGGGGAAACACAAATGGATCATCGCGATCCTTGCTCGAATCGAATTTGGTGCCGTTCGTGAGCCATCCGGTGTAGTGCACGGTGACTTCCTGTCCGGCAGCGGCTTCAGCGCCATCGCCGGTGACGATTTCCTCGATGATGAGTCCGCTTGCGGTGGTAGTTGTCATGGCAGTTCCCTGTTCAATTTGAGCCGTTATTATGCCGCCAGACGCACACAGGGGAAAGCCACGGGCAATTTGGGTAGAATCCGGCCTTTGCCGAATTGAGCGCAGGGAGAGTCGAAGTGGAGTGGATCACAAAAATGCTGAATGATGTGCCGGCCACGGCGCCGTATCGGGCGCAGCTGGAGTCGCTGGTGCGCGAGCACGCTGAACTGAAGGCCGAAAACATGCGGCTCAGCGACGAACTGGACTGGTTCATTCCGAAGTGGGACACGCTGGACGGTGATGCGGTGCGCACGCTGGAATACCTGTCGCGCGTGGAGCGCGGATATCCGCCGGAGATTGCCAAGTCCAATCAGGTCAATATCCAGATTGTCGAGTCGTACCTGATTTATCTGGTGAAGGGGCAGTTCGTGCATGCAGCCGCCAATGGCGAGCAGCATTTCCATATATCCGAAAAAGGCCGGCGCTATCTGCTGGACCGCGGCCTGTTGTAAACCTGCGGTGTCAGTGCACGGCCCGCGTTCAACGTGTGGTGCCGTGTGCCTTGATATTTTTCTGGTGGCGGTGGGAGATCAGCGTGATCCGCCCCCAGTCGATGGTGGTGGTGGTACCGTCAAGTTTGACCGAAAAATCCTTGAGATCCCACTCGGCGAACTTTGACGGATAGCGTGAGCGGTGCGCAGCAATTTTTTCGCTGCGGCTGCGGGCTGGCGGGCCGTATTTCTTCGTCAACGTCTCCAGCGCAGTGCCTTGTCCCTGTATGCCCCAGGTGTTGACGTATATGGCTTCAATGAAGCCCTGGTAGACATCAACGACCATTTCGCCGCGGGCCCATGGTGTCGCGCTCGTGCTGGGATAAAACACCGCATGTTCCTCGCTGCCCCAAGGTGTTTTTTTGGTGAGATTCTCGACGTAGCACAGGCGGCTGGTCATGGTGTCTATGCCGGGCGGGCAGGGTGAAATCAGGAAGCGCGTACCCAGCTCGACGCCGAACATGGTTTTTGCCGGGTCCGCGGCAACGGCGGCGGTGGTTGCGAGCAGGCACAGCATTGCCAGCACATGGCGTAATGTTTTCATTGCAGTCATCATACGGCGCATGGTGCACAAGACCAAATCAATAAAGAAGAAAAAATCACGGGTCATCCGGGAGCCGGATTGGCGGGTTTATATCGTGCGCTGCGCCGACGGCAGCCTTTACACCGGCATCGCGCGTGATGTGGTGCGGCGCGTGGCTGCACACAATGCAGACCGCGGTGCGGGCGCGAGTTACACGCATTCGCGACGGCCGGTGACGCTGGTGTACCAGGAGACGGCGGCTGACCGGTCGGCTGCGAGCAAACGTGAGTACCAGATCAAGCAACTGAGTCGCGCGGAAAAGCTGGCGTTGGTTGCGCGCCGCGGTGAAAGCATTTGAAAGACGCAGTGGTAACATCCGCGCCGGAGGTTCCCATGACGGACATCAATAAACCCGCGGCTGACGTGTTCGACGCGGCGCACACACGGCGCTCGATCCGCGCCTACAAGCCGGATGCGGTGCCGCTGGAAACCCTGCGTGAAATCGTGGCGCTCGGACGCCATGCGCCCAGCGGCTCGAACATCCAGCCCTGGCGCGTACATGTGCTGACCGGTGCGGCGCTGCAGCGCGTGGGTGGTGCGATACAGCGCGCCTTCCTCAGCGACGAGCCCGGGCATCAGCGTGATTACGAGTACTACACCGATCCGGTGGTTGAGCCGTACCTGGCGCGGCGGCGCGCCTGTGGCTGGGGGCTGTACGGCACGCTGGGCATAGGCCGCGGTGATCATGAAAAATCCAAGGCCTATCGCGCGACCAATTACACGTTTTTCGGCGCACCTGCGGGCCTGATCTTCACCATCGACCGTGAATTGGAGAAGGGCAGCTGGCTCGATTATGGAATGTTCCTGCAGACCCTCATGCTGGCGGCGCGGGCCCGCGGGCTGCACACCTGCGCAGAGGCTTCGATCGCGAGCTATCCGGATATCGTGCGCCGGGAGCTGGGCCTGGATGATGCCTGGGTGGTGATCTGCGGCATGGCCCTGGGTTTTGCTGACGCTGATGCGGTGGTCAATACTTTTCAGCCGCCGCGCATTGCATTGGACGACTATGCGGTATTTGTGGATTAAGGTGGTGCGTGCGGCAGGCTGTGTCGTGTTCGCGGCAGCGTGTTCATCTGCGTCGGCTGCCGCGATGCAGCGTGTCGGCGCATTTGAAATCGACGTCACCGAAGTCACCATCGGCGAATTTTCGAAATTTGTTGCGGCGACGGGCGTCGTTACTAAAGCCGAGCGCGACGGCGGTGGGCATGTCTACGAAGCAGGCTGGTCAAAAAAATCCGGCTGGCACTGGCGCGCGCCCTACGGCAGACCGGGTGTTGCGCGCGAACCGGTAGCGCATATCACGTACGCCGAAGCGGAAGCCTATTGCCAATGGGCGGGCAAACGTTTGCCCGCGGATGCGGAGTGGGTGGAAGCTGCTTACACCGAGCGCCGCGCATCGCCACCGTCGCTGTTTGTCAGCGGCAGGACCTATACCTATCCGACGGGTGATACCCCGCAGGGTGCGAATTGCTTGTCCGGCTGCGGCACTGCACGCGTCGTGGCGCATGGCGCGAAGTTGCTGCGCGGTCGCGGCCATGCTGAGGCGGGCACCACAGCCGCCGGGGTCAACGGGCTCTACGACATGGGCGCGAACCTGTGGGAATGGACTAACGCCGGGCCGGGTGCCGAGAAGCGTACGCGCGGCGGTTCATGGTGGTACGGCCCTGATCAGATGCGCGCAGATTACATCGCCGATAAGCCCGGTGATTTCACGGCCCTTTACATCGGCTTTCGCTGTGCGCGGGATGCCAGGTGATGAAATGGCTCGACCGCATCCCGCTGGGGGTAATCGCACTGCTTGCAGTGGTCGTCGGGCTTGCCCCGTTCGTACCGGAGCCGCATCTGTGGGAGAAATTCAAAATGCTGGCTGCCGGCACGCTGACGCGGCCTATCGACCTGTTTGATCTGCTCTGGCACGGTGCTCCGTGGTTGTTGCTGGGCTTGAAATTTCGCCGGCTGGCGCAGACACAAAAACAAGAAAATAATAATTAAAACAATGACTTAAGGTTCAAATACGCGATTTCCGGAGCGGGGCGGACAGGTTTGCAGGTGGCACCATCCCGGCGTCGCTGCGGGATGCTCCAGCCACAGTCCAAGCTCTTCAAGTACTGCAAGATTGGCCATGCACCAGGCATCGAGCGTGCCGTCGCGATCATTGAGGTCGATCGCGAGGCAGAGAATATGCCTGCTGCCTTTGGCTGCACCGGGCACCCGTGCATTGACGGCCGCGGGCCGCCAGCCGGACGATACGCTGGCCATGATGCCGGCACGCCGTAGCAGCCGGTTTACGCGGCGCAGCGTCTCGCGGGCATTGCTGCGCAGTTCACTTGTCAGTTCGTCGCGATGCAGTTTGTCGCGACCCATATAGTAGTCGCCGAGTTTTAGCGCTGTAGCGGATTTTCGTGCGGCCATGGGACGGAAGATTACCTGATCTGGCGCGCTGCATTTACACTACACGCAGTAATTTCTCGATACCGGAGTGTGACTGATGTCGGATGTTTTCGGCTTCGATGCGTTTTCACCACAGCAGATCGCCGAACGCGTGCAGAGCGTCGGCGTGGCCAAAGCGCGGCTGCCGCTGCTGTCGATGTTCATGCTGGGGGCGCTTGCGGGGGCTTTTATCGGCCTTGGCGCCATGTACTACACGCTGGTGATCAGCGACACGCAGCTGTCGTTCGCCGCTGCCCGCGTGCTCGGTGGCGTATGTTTTTCGCTGGGTTTGCTGTTGGTGGTGGTCGCAGGCGCCGAACTGTTCACCGGCAACAATCTGCTTGCAATGGCATGGGCCGACAATCAGGTCAGCACTATGGAAGTACTGCGAAATTGGGGTGTGGTCTGTGCGGCCAATTTTGCCGGTGCCGCGGGGCTCGCAGTGCTGGTATTCCTGTCCGGACACCAGGATCTCAACAATGGCGCTGTCGGCCGTGCGTACCTGGCCATCGCCGCTGCAAAAAGTACGATGTCGCTGACGGAAATGGTCTTTCGCGGCGTGTTGTGCAATGTGCTGGTGTGCATGGCCGTGTGGATGGCGCTTGCTGGCCGGAGTGTCGTTGACAAGTTTGTAGCCATCGTGCTGCCGATTTCCGCCTTCGTTGCCGCGGGCTTTGAGCATTCGGTTGCCAACATGTATTTTTTTCCATTGGCACTGATGCTGAAGGCTGCCGGTGCGACACTCCCCGCCGGCGGCGAGGCGATCACCTTGGTGGCGATGATGCGTAATCTGGTGCCGGTGATCCTTGGCAATATCTTCGGCGGCAGTGTGCTGGTGGCGCTGGTGTATCACGTGATCTACCGACGTCCGGCGAGTGGTGGCTGAACCGTGGAATTGCTGATACATGCAACGCTGACGGTCGCGGGCCCCCGCGAAACCCTGAAAGCCTGCGGCGCGCACATCAAGACCATGCTGACGGCCGAAGTGCTCGATGGTGAGCTCGAGGAACATCACGGTGATGACGCGCTGGCATATGATTTCAAGGTGCGCGGCGGCATCCCGTTTCCTGCGTTTGCTAATGCATCGCAGGAGTTCCCCGACGTGGTCATCACTGCGGAATGGGTTAACGTCGGCGCCGGCCGCAAGGGGCGCGCCCGGATCGCCAACGGCGAGATTACGGAACATGCGGACGAGGTGCTTGAGCTGGCCGGCAGTGATGCGCGTAACCGCCATGTGTGTGCCGCAGCGGATGGCACGCTCGAACTGGCGGTGACATTGTTGCAAACCGGTGCGGATTCGTGGGCCGGCTACATGCTGACTCATCAACGTGACGCGTTGTTCCAGATTACGCGCGTGGGCGCGTCTGTTGATCTGCTGGCCACCGAGGGTGATCCCGACTGGGTGCAACGCTGGCACCTTGCCGGCATCAACGAAACGCCGGCAATGCAGGTGATCAAACCATCGCAGCGTATCGACAAGAGTCTCTATGCCGAACTTGAACAACTGGCGGAAGGATTCGTCGCCGACTGGATCTGGTTTCGTGACGCGCCGGAGGAGGTCAACGCCATCGAGATCGACCGTTTTTCACGCTATGGCTTTACGGTGCGCGATGCCAATGTACGCGCCGCGAGGCTTTATGCGCTGCGTCAGCTGGTCGGTGATGACCTGCCGCTGCAGCATTCGACGGTCGATCCGGCGAGCGCCTGGATCATCGCCGTAATCGAACGCTGCTGGGCGGGAATGTAACGGGGCTGGGCCAGTTAACAGGTTCTAGTGCTGATCGGGCGGGCGCCGTCGCCACTGGCGGATCAGAATGTAGCCACCGAGCATGCCGCCCAGGTGCGCGAAATGCGCAACGCCGGCCTGGGTTCCGGTGACGCCCAGATACAGTTCCACCAGGCCATAGAGCGTGACAAACAGCCAGGCCGGCATGGGTATCGGCGGAAAGATCAGCATCACGATGCGCCGCGGGAAAAACAAACCATAGGCCAGCAGCAGTCCGAATACGCCGCCGGAAGCGCCTACCGTCGGAAAGGGCGGGCTGGCGGTCAGGCTCTGAATCACCAGCTGCGCCAGCGCCGCAGAGAGCACGCAGCCCAGGTAATAAATCAGGAAGCGCCGCGGACCGAAGACCTGCTCAATCTGGCCGCCGAACATGTACAGCGCCAGCATGTTGAAACCGATGTGCATCAGGCTGCCGTGGAGGAAGCCGTAAGTCAGCACCTGCCAGGGCAGAAAACCGGCGCCGATTGCCGATGGCGTGTGGAATGGCCACAGGCCGAACCAGATGACCAGGATGTCGCCGAGTACGAATTGCAGCAGATAAACCGCAACATTCGCGGTCAGCAGCATTTTGGTGACTGGAGGCAGCATAACGGTCGATGGTATCAGCAACAGTACGGCTGCGGCCGCAGGGCGTCTTGCCGCAACAGCGTCAGGCCATCCGGTTCACGCAAGCACCGGCGGCAGTTGCGGTGCAAGCTTCGCACGCTCCGCAGTGGCTGCACCGTTCAGCGCGAAACCCAGCAGTTTTCCCTCGGCATCGACGAACAGGGATTTGACGCCATCGGCGGTGGCTTCGATCTGCCACGTGCCCGTAGCGCCGACCGGCGGCGGCGCGACGATGGTCGGACAGGCCGGTGTCTTGACCAGTACCGGCATGGCCGGAAATGCTGCCGGCGTACGCTTGCCGGAGAGTGTCTGTGCGAGTGCGCGCGCGGCATGCATGATGGGCATCACGTACGGCATTACCAGTCCTTCGATTTCGGCGCAGTCACCCAGGGCGTAGACGTCGGCTGCGCTTGCCTCGAGGTGGCGATTGACGACGATGCCGCGATTGACTTTGAGGCCTGCTGCCATGGCCAGCGTGGTGCGTGGCTTCAGTCCTACGGCGGACAGCACGACATCGGCCTGCAGCGTGGCACCATTCGCCAGCGTGACGGCGTATCCACCGGCGCTGCGAGCGACACTCTGTGCGCTTGTGCCCAGATGCCAGGTGACGCCCAGCGCAGCGAGTCTGGCCTGCAGCATTGCACCGCCCTCGGGCGGCAGCAGTCGCCCCAGCGCCTGTGATGCGATATCGATGATGTCAACCGCATAGCCGCCATTGGCGAGATCGTTGGCAAATTCGCAGCCGATCAGGCCGGCGCCGATAATGGCTACACGTTTCTTGCCGGCGATGGCCGCACGGAATCCGGCATATTCGTCGAGATCGTTGACGCTGAGTATGCCGGCAGCCCCGTCACCGGTGATCGGCAGCCGGATCTGGTCGGCGCCCAGCGCCAGCACCAGTTTCGAATAAGCCAGCGTTTCGTCGCCGAATTGCAGCGTGTGTGCGCCGGTATCGATGGCGGTCACCCGGGTCGCGCGGCGTATGGTGGCGTT
>JAOUIN010000317.1 GCA_029883965.1 Betaproteobacteria bacterium | reverse complement strand
CATGAAAAAACAGGCGCGCCACGTTGGCGTTGTAAACCTCACTCTGGGCAGAGCGGGTGAAATCGAATTCGTTCATGCACGACCTCCGGGACTCAAGCCCCTGATTTTATTGTGAAAACCCCTGAGACAGCGTGTAATCGCTGCGAGGCACACGATTCGTCCGGCCCATGCAGGCCACGGCGAATCTTATATGCAGCAACCGCTGCCGCGTCAAGTTGGCCGCGGGCCCACCGCGGCTGCGCGGGGTGCGTTCCGGGCGCAGGTGGAGCGGCAGAAGGCGCGCGGCCAAAGACGGCCGCCGCGTCAACGCTCAACCCGTTCGGTCGACCTTCACACCGGCCCAGCCGCGCGCCAGCGTGACTTTGAGCACCTGGGATTCCGTCAGCTGCGCGCTGTCACGGATGATTTCGCCCCCGGCGGATTCAGTGATGCTGTAACCGCGCTCGAGCACACTTTGCGGATTCAGATGCAGCAGATGCGCGCGTATGCCGCCGACGCGCTCTGCGGCGGCCGTTATGCGTTCGCGCACCGCGCTGCGCAACCGGCGCGCCAGTTCCTGCTGTTGCATGATCAAGGCTCCGGTCTCCGGTCCCGCCACGCGCAGACGCTGTGCGGTATCGCGCAACTGCCACGACTGCTCATCTGCATTCCGTCCCCAGGCACCGCGCAACCGCGTCATCAGATGCTGCAGGTGATTGACCTGATTACGGATGCGCTCGCCGGGATGGGTCAACCGCCGCGACAGGTAATCGAGGCGCTGCATGCGATCTTCAAGCCCGCGCGCGAACACGCGCGAAAGCTGCTGTCCCAGCAGGCCGACCTCGCGCCGCAGCTTGGCACCGTCAGGGCTGACCAGTTCGGCTGCCGCAGTCGGCGTCGGTGCGCGCGCGTCGGCAGCAAAATCAGCGATCGTGAAATCGGTTTCGTGGCCCACGCCGCTGACCACGGGTAACGGGGACGCACGAATGGCGCGCGCGACGACCTCCTCGTTAAACGCCCACAAGTCCTCGATGCTGCCCCCACCGCGGCAAACGATCAGAACATCGCATTCGGCGCGCGCCCCGGCGAGGGCAATTGCATCGGCAATTCTGACGCCGGCCCCCTCGCCCTGTACCGCCGTCGGATAGATGATCACGCTGATAGCCGGCATGCGCCTACGCAGCGTGGTGATCACGTCACGCAACGCCGCGGCCTGCAACGACGTCACCACGCCGACGGTACGCGGAAACGGCGGTAGCGGGCGCTTGAGCGCCGGATCGAACAGACCTTCCTGCTCCAGCCTGGCCTTGAGCTTTTCAAATGCCGCGTACAATGCGCCCAGTCCGGCGCGGCGCATCGCGTCGACGACGAGCTGGAACTTCCCGCGCGCCTCGTACACGGTCGCCGTGGCGCGCACCTCGACCTGCATACCGTTGTCGGGCTTCCAGTCGAGATGCTGCGCCTTGTGGCGGAACATCACCGCGTCAACCTGCGCCGCGTCATCTTTCAGCGTGAAATAGCAATGGCCGCTGTCATAGCGCTTGAAATTCGAAATCTCGCCGGCCACCCACACCAGCGGCACGCCCCGCTCGACCGCGCTGCGTGCGAGCCGGTTCAGTTCGGCAACGGAGATGACGGTTTGCTGCGTAGCGAATTCAATCAGATCAGCCATAGACGGATTGTACGCGGCGCTGGCATCGGCCTGTCTGTCCGAATTTATGGATCGCATCAACCTGTTGTTTTTATTATATTTTCAGTTAAATATGAAATCACCGCACCGATGCGCCGGACGCTCGAACTGCCGCGGGCCGGGCGCCGCCCTCGTAAGTCTGCTGAAAGCGGATCGCATTAACCTGAGTCCCGGTCACCGCCACTGGGTGATGACACCTCGGAGCGCCCATGAATCCTCTTTTGAACGCATTGCGCAAATTTCTCTACGCGACGTTGGTGGTGTCGGCGGCGACCATGCACGCGTACGCCCAGACCAACGATTTCCGGCAAACCACGGACAAGGCGCTCGCCGCCGGCAGCCCGGAGGCCGTGCTCAAGGCATTGGATAAGGAGATCTATCGCGGCAATCTCGTTGCCGCGCGCGAACTGGGCTTGATGTATCGGGACGGCAAACTGGTGCCGCAGGATACTGCCAAAGCACAGAAATTCCTGAAAATCGCAGCCGATACCAATCTCAACCGCATCTGGTATCGCTACGGCATGGTCGACGCGCAGTATGAACTGGCCATGCTGACTCAGGGCAGCAATCCCGCGCAGGCCGAATCCTGGTATCGCAAAGCTGCGGATCTGGGCCATGCGCCTTCACAACTGGCGCTGGCAAAAATGTATTTCAACGGCGCCGGCATCAAACGCGATCCCGAGCGCGCACTGTTCTGGTCCAGCGTGGCGGCGACGTCGCTGCCGGAGGCGGAACAGAAAGAGGCTCAAACCCTGGGCGATGCGGCGCAAAAACAACTCGATCCGAAGCAGCTCGAAAAAACCCGGAGCCTGCTCAGCCAGTGGAAACCCAAGAAGGCGTCCTGACCCGGGTTGTGCCAGCCTCGCCGGATCATCCCACCTGAGCGCAAGGTCACGCCGGAAGTTGCGTCAATCCGGCACGATCTTTACGCGCTCTCGGCCTGCGCGGTTTTCTGGTCCAGCACCGACCAGCGCTCGAACTTGTCGGTAAGCAGTTTCTCTACGGCCGCAGCCCGCTCGCGATCCGCCTTCAGTTGCGCCGCACCCTGCTTGTGATAATCCGCGCCGCTCATGCGCGCCGCGATTGCTGCCTGTTCACGCTCCAGCGCTTCGAGTTCATCCGGCAGCTGCTCCAGTTCGCGCTGCTCCTTGAAACTCAACTTGACCTTCGCCGGAGCTGCAGCGCGGGGTGCAGGTTTTTGCGTCGCTGCGGATTTTGCCGACGGCCCGGCGTCAGGCACCGCACGCTGCGCCAGCCAGTCGCT
>JAOUIN010000318.1 GCA_029883965.1 Betaproteobacteria bacterium | reverse complement strand
GCACCAGTCGCGGTGCCAGGCGCGAAGCTACGGTGGGTTGCGCCACCGTTCAGTACCGCGCTTTTTCGAACGGCGGCGACCGACCGACCAGCCCCTCGAGCATGTAGAGCTCTGCATCGACGTGGTTGATGACCGGCGCAGCCTCCATCATGTTGGGCATGCCCTTGCCGTAGATGTAACGGGGTTCATCATGATGCCTGGTGCGTACGGTTTCCGCCGAGCCGGGATCGTCCACAGGCGTCAGCACGGCTTCCCCGTAACAAGTGCAGGCGTAGGTACGCTGAGCTTCGGTTTCAACGTATATCCCCGTGCCGCGTATGCCGATTGTGGCGGTTGCAGTGCGTATTTCGCGTCGCTGCCCGGATTCAAACACCGACAGCATCGCCCCGGTCAATATGCGCAACAGTGTCACCGCGCTTTTCGCGGCAGCGGAACCGAATTCGATCCGGCTGTTGGCGCGCACCAGAAAGGCATCACGCTCAACTACAACGACCATTTCGGCGTCCTTGCCGGTCACGATCAAATCGCCCGGAGCAACCCGCTGCCCGCGTTCTGCCGGCTTGCCGTTGATGCGCACATCCCCCCTGAAGCGGGCAACGCCCGGCGGCACTGCGCCAGCCGCCAGCGCCGTGCGCAAATTCGCCATGCCGGCCGCGGCAATTGCCGCGGCCGCAGCGCTGCGCAGCCAGGCCCTGCGACCCGTTTTAAGTTCACGTGGTTTCATCTGCGTTGCTGCCCCTTCAAACCGTCGAAACGGCACGTCTGGAAACCGTACCATGCACTACCAGTTCGCGTATGCACAAGCCGTTTTCTGTGCGCTCAACCAGATGCGAGTCCGCGTTCAGCTTGATCCCATCCCGGTGCGCGCGGCGCCGGCTGCCGCAATCGTCATCATGCTCGTCCGGGTCGACGGCATCAATGGCCGATGATTCCCCCGCGCTTAAAACCGAGTGTGCCAACTGCCAGCCCATGGTCCGCGAGACATCATCGCAGAACGCAGAACGCAGTTCGGCGTCGACGCATACCGGCGCATGCTCCGACCAGTCGGTCAATGTCGCAGCCAGCCCTGCTTCCAACCAGGCGCGAAATCCCGGCGAACCGGCAATGCAGCCTGCAAACCGCTGTCGCGGGAAACGCATCAGGAAACTCGAGGCGAATACCGCGCCGCCGCCGATCGTCGCCGCGCCAGAGCCCGCAATTTTCCGGCCGCGCAACCATAGATCGCCGGCGCGCTGTTCAACGCCGAGCCCGAACCGGCGGAACGTTGCCATGGCTGGCGGCAGCGCCCAGGCACTCCAGTCCGCGGGGCGCTGCGGCGCCAGATGCAACGGCACGATAAACGCGTAAACAAACTGGTTCTCGTCGATCCAGACCGTCCCGCCCCCCAGCGGACGTTGCACCACGGGCACATCAATATCGGGGGCGAGTTCACACGCCGCGCTCTGACTCTGACCCAGGCACACATGGGCTGAGGCTGAACCCCAGAGCAACACCGGCGGGCTGTCAGCACTTGTGGTTTCCGCTATACCCGTATACGCGGCATGCAGGCGCTGCGGCGACACCGCGCCGATATCGATAAATCGCGCGGCAATCAGTTGGATTTGCCTTCCGGCGTAAAGTACTTCTCGAAATAGAAATCACGCCGCTCCAGCGCCTGCAGGTCGCGCGCCCGTTGCTGCATGCCGTCCCGGAAAATATCAGCCAGATGCCCGCCCTGCTCGGCATCGAGGATATGGATTTGAGACGCAAACGGCGTGCCGTTCAGATCCTCATCGATACGGATGATTTCGGCGGCAAGGCCGTCGAGCGGTTGCAGATGCAACAACCACGACTTGCATTCAGGGTCGTCCGGATCCAATGGACACAGCACGATCCTGCCCAGCCATGCCAGCCGCGCCACCTGATTGAACAGGCGGATGTCGAGCTTCTTGCCCTTCTTGTATTTGGCCAGCTCGTTCCTGATATGGCCGGCGTCAACAATCTTGATGCTCTTCATCGATATCCCTCGGCAGACCCGGCCTATGTTGCCGCACGATGGCGGCGGCTGCAACAAAAAGCCCCGCTGCGGCGGGGCTTTTTGCTGAAGGACTAAGTCACATCAGAACTTCCTGCCCCAGGCGATGCCCAGCGAGTTCTGCGACATGCTGATAGTCTCGGTTCCGCCCACGGGGAAGTACGGATTATTGGCCGGACCTGACACCGAATTCTTGAATGCATGCATGTAGGCCATCGTAATTTCGGAGTTGCCTTCAAGCGTATAGGTGAATCCCAGCGTCGCATGATCCTTCACCACGCCAGGCGCGAGGATATTGAACGTTACATCGCGCGACTGGATCGGATTGTCGGTGTGATTGTAGCCGGCGCGCAGCAGCATGCGGTTGCTGTACGCGTATTCGACACCCAGCTTGATCACGTTCACGTCATCCCAGCCGAAGCCGATGCTCGCGCTGCTCGCGCCGAGACAGGCAGCCCCCGGGCAGGGCGTCTGGTTGCTGGGATTGCCGACAGAATTGACCTTGCTGTAGTTGATACGCTGATAATCCGCCGCGATGGTCACTGCGGATGTCGCCTTGACTGCGAGGCCGAGGTTGTAATTCTCGGGAATGTCGAATCCGCCCTGATCGGCAAACAGTCCGCGGTACTTGTCGAAGCTGTCCATACTGATTTTCGTCGAATAAGACGCACCGACGCTCACGGTGCTGCTCAACTGGCCAAGCCAGCCCACGCGTACACCCCAACCCCAGGAACTGTCATAGCCATTGTTGCTCAGGTTGGCCGGACTGGAGGAAATTGCCCCGAACGGTTGTATGCCGTAGGCCTTGAACCGCTGGTAAGCGATCAGTGGCGACACGCCGACGGAATGCTGCGGATTCACCTTGAAAGCCGCCGTCGGCGCAATGATCAACTGCGACAGGTCGACGCCCAGATTGCCT
>JAOUIN010000316.1 GCA_029883965.1 Betaproteobacteria bacterium | reverse complement strand
GAGATCAGGATACATCCAGTGGTTTTTCTCGGTGAGAAAGCCGTGTGACCAGCTCGATGAGGCCATGATCACCACCCGCCACGGGCTGTCGCGCAGCACGCGCGCGGTGGCCTGCCCCATTTCGAAACAGCGACGCGGCGACGGCGCGGGCGGATCCGGCTCGTCGGCGTGCACCTCGTATCCGCCGCGAAAGCGGATTACCGAACTGCCGTAGCAGTTGACCGCCACCGGCAGCACCGGGACACCGAAGCCCTTGCGGTCGTGATCGAGGTAGAGCAGCGTGTTGGCGAACGCGTGGCCGAGGCCGTCCTCGCGCAGCGGCTTGTAGGCATAGGACATGTCGATGCCCGCCTCCAGCAGTCCGCGCGCCAGGTATTTCCCGGCCTTGTGATGCCCGGGATGCGAAAACACCTTGTCCGCCGGCTCGCCCCAGATGTTGGGCTTGCCGCGCAAGAACGTGTAGGGTTTGAAGTCGAGCTGTTCATACGCCAGTACGCAGAACGGCGGGATGATGTCTTCCCTGAAGTTTTCGTACTGGTCGTCGCCCCACATCAGGATGAAGTCGGGCTTGAACGCATCGATCTCGGCGCGGACCTTGCGGAAGGCGTCAAACACCCGCGGCATGTGCGTGTTGAACGACGTGACGCCTTCGTCATCGCCCCACTCGCGGCGCATCGGTTCCGGCCAGTTGGCCGGATCGCGCATGCGCTCCGGTATGCGCTGGTCACTGTGCAGCATTTTCGCCAGCGGCCACGGTTTGTGTTCGCCGGGCACCAGCCCCGGCGGTGTGTGCGTCACGCCGACGCCCAGAATTTCTGCCATGTGTTTCCCCTTGGCCGGGCGCTGCAGCGCCCGGCGCCCGACCTACAGCTTGATGTTGGCGTCCTTGACCACTTTTTTCCATTTCGCGATGTCCTGCACCAGCACTTCACGAAACTGCTCGGGTGTGCCACCGACGATCTCGAGGCCCATGGTGTCCATGCGCGCCTTCACATCCGGCATCTGCAGTACGCGATTGAGGTCCTTGTTCCAGCGTGCCACGACCGCCGCGGGCGTGCCCTTGGGCGCGAGGATGGCCGACCAGCTGACCGAGACATAGCCGGGAACGGTCTCGCCGACGGTTGGCAGTTCCGGCACCGCCGGATTGCGCTTGGCGCTGGTCACAGCGATGCCGCGTACGCGCTTGGCCTTGTGGTGCGCAATCATCCCGGTGATGCCGCTGAAGATGAGCTGGATCTGGCCATTCACCAGGTCGGTCACGCCGGCCGTTGAGCCTTTGTACGGCACATGCGTCATGCGGATGCCGGTCATCTGTGCGAACTCTTCGGTCGAGAGGTGGTTGCCGCTGCCGATACCGCCGGAGGCGTAGTTGATCTTGCCCGGATTCGCCTTGGCATAGGCAATGAGTTCCTTTACGTTCTGGTACGGGCCGGACGGATTGACGGTCACCATGTTGGCGATCTCGCCGATCATCCCCACCGGCATCACATCCTTGATCGGGTCATATTTCAGTTTGTAGAGCGCCACATTGCCGGCATAGCTGGTTGAAATCTGGATCATGGTGTAACCGTCGGGGATCGAACTCAACGCAATTTCAACACCGATGCTTCCGGCCGCGCCCGGACGGTTGTCGACGACGACCTGCTGCCCGAACACCTCGGAGAGTTTCAGCGCCACCGTACGCGCCACCACATCGGTCTGGCCGCCGGCGGGGAACGGCACGATCAGACGGACGGGCTTGCTGGGATAGGCCTGGGCAAAAACACCGCCCGCCACAAAAGACAACAGCAATACACAAACAGCAGTACTCAAGCTGCGGATTTTCATGCTCTCCTCCGTCGGATCGGTGGTCCGGTAATTTTTACCGGGACTTTTTATCGTGCCCGCCGCCACCGTATTGCCGGTGGTCGACGGGTTTCCGCAATCTAAGCCAATGCGCAGGACGCCGCAACTATCACAGCGGCCCGAACGTGCACCGCGCCGCAACATTCGGGCAGCTTGCTTTCGGCTGCGGCCGGGGCTACGCTGCCACCGATCCGAAAGTGTGCCCGTGCCCAACGAGGAGGAGTCCCGCATGGACCAAGTCACCAAAGCCCCGACCAGCCTCAAGCCTGCCAGCCGCCCGAGCCCGGTGCGCGTAAAAAAACTGGGGCACATCGTGCTCCAGGTGCGCAACCTTGAAGAGTCGGTGAAGTTCTACACCGAGATCCTCAACTTCCGCGTCTCCGACAATGCCACCGTCGGCGGCATTTTCCTCACCGGCGTCGGTGACCATCACACCATCGGTCTGTTTCCGTCCGACGGCGACAAGGCGGAGTTTCCGCCGGAGGGCGCGGTGCGGCTGCACCACTTCGCGTTCCAGGTCGATTCGATGGACGAACTGTTCGAGATCCGCAAGTACCTGCAGGAGCGCGGCATCCCGCTGGTATGGGAAGGCCGGCGCGCGATGGGCGGGCATACCAGCGTCGAGTTCCTCGACCCCAACGGCTACCATGTCGAGCTCTACTGCGACATGGACCAGTTGCAGCCCGGGCAGCCTTCGCGCCCGCGCAACCCCAACGCGAAATACGACACGCTGGAAAAATCGCGCGACAATCCGAAGCCGCCGACCTGGTAGCGGCCGGCGTTATCCGGGCAATCGATTTCTGCGAGGCGCAGCTGCGATAGCACGTCGGGAATCACCGCTATCAGCGCCGGTTTCTTTTTCCACGTGTCGGCGCTGGCACTTTTTGGCTGCCCTTTGGCCGGTGAGCCGGGCGATGCGCGCCGGACCGCGCTACACTCCGCGCACTGACGAATTCACTTTTGCCCACCACCTTTTTCCCACCACTTTATGCCGCGCACACCATGACCGATCCCAACGCCTACACCGTCGAAATCGCCCAGCCGGACATCAGCCCCTATCGCAAGGGCAACACCGGTATCGAATACGCCACC
>JAOUIN010000314.1 GCA_029883965.1 Betaproteobacteria bacterium | reverse complement strand
CGTGCAGATGGTCAGCTTGTATTTGCCGACCGGCTTCATGTTGTACATGGTGTAGAACGTCGCGACCTCATATACCGCTACCGGCGGCATGCCCAGGTACTGCGCGACAAAATCCATGGTTTCCGTCGCCAGCCAGCCCTTTTCATCCTGGGCAATGGTCAGCGCCGCCATCACAGCCGAATCCTTGCGGTCGGGCGGGTACTTGGCGACCGCCTTGTCGATTTTTGCCAGCGCTTCAGGCGACAGCATCAGGGGCGCATTCATCGGTCAATGTCCCCGAACACGATGTCCTGTGTGCCGATGATGGCCACCACATCGGCGATCATGTGGCCGCGCGACATCTCATCAAGAGCGGCAAGATGGGGAAACCCAGGCGCACGGATTTTCAGACGATAGGGCTTGTTGGCACCGTCGGATACCAGATAGATGCCGAACTCCCCTTTGGGATGTTCCACGGCAGCATAGGTTTCGCCGGGCGGCACATGCATGCCTTCGGTGAACAGCTTGAAATGATGGATCAGTTCTTCCATGTTGGTTTTCATGGCTACACGCGATGGCGGCGCCACCTTGTGACTATCAGCCATCACCGGGCCCGGGTTCTTGCGCAGCCAGTCCACGCACTGGATGATGATCCGGTTTGCCTGACGCATCTCCTCGATACGCACCAGATAGCGGTCATAGCAATCACCGTTGACACCCACCGCGATGTCAAAATCCATGCGGTCATAAACCTCATAGGGCTGCTTCTTGCGCAGATCCCATTCGATGCCTGAGCCGCGCAGCATCGGTCCGGTGAAACCCAGCGCCAGCGCGCGTTCCGGCGAGACTACGCCGATCCCGACCAGTCGTTGTTTCCAGATACGGTTATCGGTCAGCAGCGTTTCATACTCGTCGACATAGGTCGGGAAACGCCTGGTGAAATCCTCGATGAAATCCAGCAGGGAACCCTGCCGGTTTTCGTTCATCTGCCGGATCGCTGCGGCATTGTGGATGCGCGACGCCGTATATTGCGGCATCGAATCGGGCAGATCACGATACACCCCGCCCGGACGATAGTAGGCCGCATGCATGCGCGCGCCCGAAACCGCCTCATACATGTCGAACAAGTCCTCGCGCTCGCGAAATGCGTAAAGAAAAATGGTCATCGCGCCGACATCCAGACCGTGGGCACCCAGCCACAGCAGATGATTCAGCAACCGGGTGATTTCATCGAACATCACGCGGATATACTGCGCACGCTCGGGCACCTCAATGCCCAGCAGTCTCTCGATGGCCATCACGTAAGCGTGTTCATTGGCCATCATCGACATGTAATCCAGGCGGTCCATGTACGGGACCGACTGGATGAAGGTCTTGTGTTCCGCAAGTTTCTCGGTCGCGCGATGCAACAGGCCGATATGCGGATCAGCACGCTCAACCACCTCACCGTCAAGTTCCAGCACCAGGCGCAACACGCCATGGGCAGCAGGATGCTGCGGCCCAAAGTTCATCGTGTAGTTTTTGATTTCAGCCATACGTCCGCACCCGCGGCGAAACAAGTGCGACCAAGGAAGCCTCGAACTTCTGTGCAGGCTGACCTGCGCAGCAGGTCAAGCGCCGGCGAATGCCGGGGCGGCCGGAGCTAAAGTTCATCGTGTAGTTTTTGATTTCAGCCATGCATCAACCTTTGCGGAAACCTTCGGAATCCGCATAGTTCTCCTCGCGGACGATGCGCGGTGTAATCACGCGCGGCTCGATGGTAACCGGCTGGTAGATGACGCGCTTCTGTTCGGGGTCGTAACGCATCTCGACATTGCCCGACAGCGGAAAATCCTTGCGGAACGGGTGACCGACGAAACCATAATCGGTCAACAGACGGCGAAGATCGGGATGCCCGGTGAACATGATGCCGTACAGGTCAAAGGCCTCGCGCTCATACCAGTCGGCCGCCGACCAGAGGCCGCTAACGGAAGCAAGCACCGGAAAACCGTCGTCTGGTGCGAACACGCGCAACCGCACCCGCCAGTTGTGGGCGAGGCTGAGCAAGTGGTAAACGACGGCGAACCGACGGCCTTCACGCACGCCGCCACCGTATTCACTGTAGTCAACACCGCACAGATCGATCACTTGCTCGAACGTCAGCGCAGCATCGTCACGAAGTATCGCGGCGGCAGAAAGCAGGTTTGCCGCATCGACCACAACCGTGACCTCGTCCAGCGCATCACTCACGCTGACAAGTTTGTCACCCAAAGCACTTTGCAGTGCGGCGGTCAGTATTTCAGTCTGTTTTGCCATGAAGAGCTGCTCAGGGTGTACTTCGCTTCCGCCTAACGCGAAATCGTATTGGTGCGCTTGATCTTGTTCTGCAACTGGATAATCCCGTAGAGCAGCGCCTCGGCGGTCGGCGGACAGCCCGGCACATATATATCCACCGGCACGATGCGGTCACAACCACGCACCACCGAATAGGAGTAGTGATAATAACCACCACCGTTGGCACACGAACCCATGGAGATCACCCATCGCGGTTCCGCCATCTGGTCATAGACCTTGCGCAGCGCCGGCGCCATTTTGTTGCACAACGTGCCGGCAACGATCATCACGTCGGACTGGCGCGGGCTGGGACGGAATACGATGCCGAAACGGTCGAGGTCATAACGCGACGCTCCGGCATGCATCATTTCCACGGCACAGCAGGCCAAGCCAAAAGTCATCGGCCACATGGAGCCGGTGCGCGTCCAGTTCACCAGTGCGTCAACGGACGTGGTGAAAAATCCCTGCTTGTTCAGATTTTCGTTGAGATTTTCGATCGCGCCCATAACCTACCTCAATCCCATTCCAAAGCGCCTTTTTTCCACTCGTAGGCAAAACCTACGACCAGAATGGCGAGGAAGAGCATCATGGAAAAAAACCCGAACAAGCCGATTTCCTGCAGCACCACGGCCCAGGGAAAAAGAAATGCAATCTCCAG
>JAOUIN010000315.1 GCA_029883965.1 Betaproteobacteria bacterium | reverse complement strand
TCGTGTTGCATCCCTCGGTTCCCGCGAAGAACGTCAAGGAACTCATTGCCCTCGCCAAAACGAAACCGCTGAACGGCGGCTCGTCGGGCGTCGGCGGCGCCGGCCATCTGGCGCTGGAACTGTTCAACCTGCAGGCCGGCACCAAGATCGTGCACATACCCTACAAAGGCGGCGGCCCCTCGATCGTCGACCTGGTTGCGGGCAATATCAATCTGATCTTCGCCACCGCCGCGAGTTCGGTGCCGCACATCAACACCGGAAGAATTCGCGCCCTCGCGGTCACCACCGCCAAACGCTCCGGCCTGGTACCCGATCTGCCCACGATCTCCGAAGCAGGCCTCAAGGGATTCGAAGCCAACAACTGGTACGGTGTACTGGTTCCGGCCAAGACGCCGCGCAACATCATCGATCGCTTGAACAAGGAAATCGTCGCCGTGCTGGCCCTGCCCGACGTCAAAGAGTTGCTGTTCAAGCAGGGACTCGATGTTGCGCCCAGCACGCCGGAAGCGTTCGGTGCCTACATCAAGTCCGAGAAGGCGCAGTGGGAAAAAGTGATCAAGGCCGCCGGCCTGTATCAGACGAACTGACAAGCAAACTAAGCCGTTTCCTTAGAAAAAAGCCTGCGGGGAATATCCCCTGCAGGCTTTTTTATTGCCACAATGCGACACAGTTCATAACCAAAGACAGGGCCTTTGCAATGAAAAAAATGCATCGCATCATCATCGGCATCGCCGCGGGACTGGTGACCGCTTCCGCAGTCGCCGCCGATTGGATTCCGACCAAACCCGTGCGCTTCATTGTCGGGTTCCCGCCCGGCGGCGCGACCGATCTGGTGGCCAGGATCATTCAGGCGCCGCTTGCCGCGAGCCTCGGCAATCAGGTGATCGTCGATAACCGCCCCGGCGCCAACGGCGTAATTTCGCTGCAGCTCATTGCGCGCGCCGAACCTGACGGCCACACCATCGGCATCGGACACATCGGCGGTATCGTCATCAGCCCGGCGATCCAGAAGGTCAACTATGACCCGTTCAAGGACTTCGCTTACGTCGGCATGATGGTGTCGCTGCAGAACATCCTGATCGTGCATCCCTCGGTGCCGGCCAAAACACTTGCTGAATTCATTGCCCATGCCAAGGCGCAGCAGGGCCGCCTGAACTACGCCAGCTCAGGCATCGGCAGCCCCGGCCACCTCGCCGGCGTGCTGCTCGAGAGCATGACCAAGGTTTCGATGACCCACATACCGTACAAGGGCGGCGGTCCGGCCATCACCGACCTGATCGCGGGCCACGTGCCGGCATTCATGGCGGTAATTTCCACATCCGTGCCGCATGTGCAATCCGGCAAGGTGCGCGCCATTGCGGTAACGGGTGCCAAGCGTGCCGAAGCGCTGCCCAACACCCCGACCGTGTCCGAAGCGGGTGTCAAAGGCTATCTCGCCACCAACTGGTACGGCATGGTGGCTCCGGCCAAAACACCCGCGGCTGTGGTCAATCGCCTCAATCGCGACATCGTTGCCGCACTGAACTCGCCCGATGTCGTCAAACAGCTCAAGGATCGCGGTATCGACGCGGCACCGTCCAGTGCGTCTGAATACCTCGCTTTTGCGCAAAGCGAACGGAAGCGCTGGATTCCGGTCATCAAAGCCGCCAATATCACGGCTGAATAAGTAAAACGAGGAGGAAAAACTAATGATCATCGACTGCCATGGACACTACACCACCGCCCCCAAATCGCTCGAAGCCTTTCGCCAGAAGCAGATCGACGGTCTGAAGGACACAAAGCTCAGTCCGGCGAAGAATTCGCTGCAGATCAGCGATGATCAGATCCGCGAAGGCATCGAGGGCGCGCAGTTGCGCATCCAGCGTGAACGCGGCACTGACCTGACGATTTTTTCGCCGCGCGCCGGCGGCATGGCGCACCACATCGGCAATGCGAAAACCAGCGCGCTGTGGACGGACATCTGCAACGAACTCATCCACCGCGTATGCACGCTGTATCCGCAGAATTTCATCGGCGTGTGCCAGCTGCCGCAAAGCCCCGGCGTGCGGCCCGACAACTGCATCGCAGAGCTCGAGCGCTGCGTCAATGAATACGGCTTCATCGGCTGCAACCTGAACCCCGATCCTTCAGGCGGCTACTGGACCGATCCGCCACTCACAGACAAGTGGTGGTATCCGCTGTACGAAAAAATGGTCGAGCTCGATGTGCCGGCGATGGTGCATGTCAGCTCATCTTGCAACCCGGCCTTCCATTTCACCGGGGCGCATTACATCAACGGTGATACCACCGCCTTCATGCAGTTCATCACGTCGAACCTGTTCAAGGATTTCCCGACGCTGAGGTTCGTCATTCCCCACGGTGGTGGTGCCGTGCCCTACCACTGGGGCCGTTACCGCGGACTGGCGCAGGACATGGGCAAACCGACGCTGCAGGAGCACTTGCTCGGCAATGTCTATTTCGACACCTGCGTCTATCATCAGGCCGGCATCGACCTGCTGACGCGTGTCATCCCCGCCGACAATATCCTGTTCGCTTCGGAAATCGTCGGTGCGGTCAAGGGCATAGACCCCGAAACCGGTTACTACTACGACGACACCCGGCGCTACCTCGATGCTGTGACCACGTTGAGCGCGGCAGACAAGGAAAAAATCTTCAACGGCAACGTGCGCAAGGTATATCCCAGACTGGCAAAGCGCGGCTGAGCCGGGCCATATCCGAGGGATACGCCATGCCGCCCGCCCTGCCGCTGAAAATCGCGATCGCCACCTACGGCCATACCGCCGCGTTCAAGAACGGCAGTATTGCCGCGGAGGGCATCCGCACTGACTTCATCGAAGTCACGCCAATCATCGCCGCGTTCCGGCGCATGGTCCGGGACCTCGAATTCGACGTCTGTGAAATGGCATCGGCAACCTACATGATCGCGCGTGAAGCCGGGTTGCCCGTCAGT
>JAOUIN010000049.1 GCA_029883965.1 Betaproteobacteria bacterium | reverse complement strand
GCGTGGCGGGTCCTGAGTCGGCCAACAACTCGGATACGGCCGGTGCGCTGGTGCCGTTGCTGACACTGGGCGTGCCCGGCGGCGGCGCCACCGCGGTGATGCTGGGTGCGTTCATCATGTACGGTGTCCAGCCCGGACCATTGCTGTTCCAGAACCAGCCCGACCTGGTGTGGGGCCTGATCAACAGCATGTATGTCGGCAACGTAATGCTGGTGATCCTGAACCTGCCGCTGATCGGCCTGTTCGTGCGTCTGCTGTACATACCGCCAGGCATCCTGTATCCGTTGATCGTCACCATATCGGCCATCGGCGCCTATGCGATCAACGGCAGCACGGTAGACCTGTGGCTGATCCTGATGTTCGGCGTGGTCGGCTATGTGTTCGGCAAGATCGACATACCGGTTGCACCGCTGGTGCTGTCACTGGTGCTGGGCGCGATCATGGAGCAGTCCTTCCGCCAGGCGATGACCATCTCCGGCGGCGATACCAGCGTGTTCTACGGCAGCACCATCACCGTGACCTTGCTGGTAATGTCGGCGATATCGGTGCTGCTGCCGTTTATCATTCCCCGTCTGCGCGCGCTGGGCAGTTCCGGCGACGCGAGCTGACGGCTTTCAAATTCAGGAGAACAGGTTTTGCATAAGGTCACCGTAGTACCCGGCGACGGCATCGGCCCCGAAGTGGTGGGCTCGGCCTGCGCCATCATCAAGGCCTCCGGCGCACAGGTGGAATTCGAGGAGGTGCTGGTCGGCCTGCGCGCGGAAAAGGAATTCGGCACCGCACTGCCGGTCAGCGTGCTCGAGTCGATCGAACGCAACAAGCTCGCGCTGAAAGGCCCGACGCAGACGCCGTTCGGCGGCAACTACCGCATCAACATCGAGCGCGTGAAGGGCGGCAAGGAAGTGCGCAGCGATTATCCGAGTATCGCCATCGCGCTGCGCAAGGAACTGAAACTGTTCGTCAATGTGCGGCCAATCAAGAACTATCCCGGCGTGAAATCACGCTACGACAACGTCGATCTCGTGATTTTTCGCGAGAACAGCGAAGACCTTTACGTCGGCAACGAGCGCATGATCGACGACAACACCGCAGAGGCGATCAAGATCATCACCCGCGGCGCGACTGAGCGTACGGCGCGTTACGGCTTTGAATACCTGAAGAAAACCGGTCGCAGGAAAATGACCATAGGCCACAAGGCCAACGTCATGAAAATGACCGACGGCCTGTTCCTCAAGGCCGGGCAGGACGTGGCGAAGGATTATCCGGGCATCGAGTGCGACGCGCGCGTCATCGATGCGCTGTGCATGGAACTGGTGATCAAGCCTGAATCGTTCGACGGCCTGCTGCTGGCGAACCTGTTCGGCGACATCGTCTCCGATCTCGCGGCCGGACTGGTCGGCGGACTCGGGGTGGCGCCGGGTGCCAATATCGGTCCCGACTGCGCGATGTTCGAAGCCGTGCACGGCAGCGCGCCGGACATCGCCGGCAAGGACATCGCCAATCCGATGGCAGTGATCCTGTCGGGCGTGCTGATGCTGCGCCACATTGGCGAGACCGCGGCGGCCGACCGCATCGACGCGGCGCTGACGGCAGTGCTGGCCGAGAAAAAACATGTCACGCGCGATCTCGGCGGCACCGCCGGGACCCTGCGCTTTACCGAGGCGATTGTGGGGAAACTGTAACCGGCGGAGTTTTCTCTGGCGCGCGTTGTTCGTGGGCGCGCCCCAGCGTCAGCGCGAGTGCCAGCCAACCCAGTGCCACGGGTACGGTTGCAAGAGAGATAGAGCTCAACTCCATACCGAAACCGCGCAGCGCGTGAAACAGCCAGCCGCTGACGGCATCGCCCCCGCGGAACACGACATTGTCGATGACGTATTTGGCTTTGTATTTCTCTTCGCGCTCGACGACGGTGAACAGCAGTTCTCGTGCCGGATTCGAAATGGCGAAGTTTGCAGCCCGCTGCGTGGCCTGGAAAGCTATGACCACCCACAGCATGGGCGTCAGCGCCAGCGCGAGGAATCCCAGTGCAAAAACAAATGGCAGAAACGCGGCTGCCGGGCCTGCGCCGAAACGGCGAATGATTTTTCCGGTGATGACAAACTGCACGATGATGGTCAGCAGACTGACCGCGAGATCGATGCGCGCGAAAATGGCGGTGCGCCGGTTGGGATCATCGGAAAGGGCGGCCACGATGTTGGCCTGCTGGAAGTAAAGGAAGGTTCCGGCCAGCGACAGCAGAGCGACCCATAAGGCTATGCCGGCGAGATAGGGTGAGCGCAGCACCATCATCAGACCGGCAATCCAGCTGCCGCCGAGGCCGGCATCATGTGGCGCGGCAGACGGCGATACAGATGCGGCGTCGCCATTTTTCTTGAATGCCGTAGCCGCAGTCTCCAGCCGCATTACGCACAGAACAGCAATTTCGAGCAGCAGGGCGGCGATCAGCAGCAGGTTGGCGCGGCCGACGGCCTCGGCGAGCCCTACAGCAATCAACGGTCCGAGCAGTGCACCGGCCGAGCCGCCGGCAGCGATGAATCCGAACAGGCGCTTGCCCTGCTCGGATTGGTACAGATCGGCCATGAATGACCAGAACACGGAGACGGCAAACAGGTTGAATACGCTGATCCACACGAAAAATACGCGTGCCGTGTCGGCCATCGCGATCTTGAACGTCAGCAGCACCCAGAAAATCAGGATGTTCACGGCAAAAAAATGATAAACCAGCGGAATGAAGCGGCGGCGGGGCACGCGCGCGACGATCGCACCGAATACCGGTACTGCGGCAAGCATCACGAAAAAGGTCGCGGTGAACAGCCACGGCAGATTCCTGATGCCGCCGGCGATGCCCATTTCGTCGCGTACCGGGCGCAAGACGTAATAGGCAGCGAGCAGGAAAAAGAAATAGGCAAACGACCACAGCAGGGCGCGGATCTCGCCGGGGCGCACGGCGACGATGCGTGTGAGCAGGGATTGTGCGGCACTCATTGCGCGTCTCCGGTGCAGTGACGCGTGCCGGTGCCCGTTACGGCATGCTGCGCCGCGGCGGATGCCGGAGGTCTGGCGATGATCGCTGTGGCGGGCGGCATGCAGGTTTCATCCTGTCGGGGAGCGCCGGCAGTATATCGGGTAAGCACCCTGCACGGCGGCTTGCTCGGGTGTCCATGACCATGGTGTGGGTTACAATATACGGACAAAATGCGTCCGCCGGTGTCATCCGCAGCAGACGTTTCCCGAAACCATTTGTCATTCTCGGAGGAGAAAACGATGCGTAGTCCTCGCTTTGCGTTGCGTACCGTGGTGGCCGTCATGCTGATGACCGTTGCCGGGGCCTACGCCCAGAACTATCCGACCAAACCGATCCGCATCATCGTGCCCTTTGGCGCCGGCGGTCCTGCAGACATCTATGCCCGCTATCTGGCGCAGCAAATGCAGCAGCCGCTCGGCCAGTCCATCCTGGTCGACAACCGGCCGGGTGCCGGTTCCATCATCGGCACGGATGTGGTTGCAAAATCTGCGCCCGATGGCTACACGCTGCTGCTGATGTCGAACACCCATACCATCAACGAATCGCTGATCGCGAACAAGCCATTTGCACTGATGAAGGATTTCACACCGGTGGCGCCGATCAATTATTCGGACCTGGTGCTGGTGGTGCATCCGTCGGTGCCGGCAAAAAACGTGTCCGAACTGATCAGGCTGGCCAAATCCCGCGCCAAGGGACAGGGCATGAGCTATGCGTCCTCGGGCAACGGCACGCCTTATCATCTGGCCGGCGAGTTGTTCAAGTCGATGGCGAAAGTCGACATCCTGCATGTGCCGCATAAAAGCAGTGGCGATGCACGTACCAGCACTCTGAGCGGACAGGTCGACATGATGTTCGACGCCATTCCGTCGATGATTTCCAACGTGCGGGCGAATCGTGTGCGCGCGTTGGGCACCACGGGCCTGAAGCGTTCGAAAGTGCTGCCGGAAGTGCCGACGGTTTCGGAATCCGGCGTCAAGGGATATGAATCGCCGATTTGGCTCGGGATGGTGGCGCCCGCGGGTACCCCCAAGGCCATCGTCGAACGCCTGAACGCGGAAATTACCAAAATCACCTCGCGACCGGAAACTGCTGCGGCGTGGGACAAGCAGGGGGCGCTGGCGCTGACGATGTCGGTGGCCGAATTCGAGAAATACCTGAACACGGACATTGCCAAGTGGGCGCATGTGGTCAAGGTTGCAGGTGCGCGTCGGGATCGTTGAGATCAATGACAGGGCAGGGAAATATTCGGTAACAGATCAGCAAAGGAGCGGTAAAGCATGCGACTGGTGAGTTTTTCCGATGCAAAGGGCGTGCGTGTGGGTGTGCACGATGCAGAGTCGAATACCGTCGTCGATCTTTCGGCGTCGACACGGCTGCCCAAGGAGATGACGGCGTTCGTGGCGCTGGGCAAGAAAGGTCTCGCGCGTGCGCGCAAGGCGGTAAAAAGTGGAGACCACCGCCTGCCGGTGGACGGCGTCAAGATCCTCGCGCCGTTTCCGCGTCCCGCGAGGAACATCCTCTGTGTGGGAAAAAACTACCACGACCATGCGCGTGAATTCCACAACAGCGGCTTTGATGCCAGTGCCGGTGCGGATGCGATACCCGAAGTGCCGATCATGTTCACCAAATGGCCCAATTCGGTGATCGGTCCCGGTGATGCGATTCCCAGCGCCAATGACTACACCAACTCGGTGGACTACGAAGGCGAGCTTACCGTGGTGATGGGCGAGGGCGGCCGTAACATTTCGCAGAAGAATGCCTACAAGCATGTCTACGGCTACACCATCATCAACGATGTGACTGCGCGCACGCTGCAGAACCGGCACAAGCAGTGGTTTCTCGGCAAGAGCCCGGACGGTTTCTGCCCGATGGGGCCGTGCATCGTTACTGCGGATGAGATCAAGGATGTCACCCAACTGCGGCTGCTGACCAAGGTGAATGGCGAAGTGCGCCAGGACGCATATGTCAGTCAGCTGATTTTCGACATTCCGCGGCTGATCGAAGATCTTTCGAAGGTGATGACGCTGGAGCCGGGCGATCTGATTGCCACCGGAACCTGCGCCGGCGTCGGCATCGGCTTTACGCCGCCGAAATACCTCAAACCCGGCGACCGTGTGGCCATTACCATAGAGCCCATCGGTACTCTGGAAAACCCGGTCGCCTGACGATGAGGCTCGTACGTTATGACCGAAATGGCGCGCACCGCCTGGGGGCGATCGACGGCGACAGCGTGATCGATCTGCTCGATGCGACGCCGACCGGTGCCGATCCGAAAATGCTGGCTGCACTGGCTGACATGACGCGACTGATTGCCGCCGGTGATGCAGGTGTCGAAGCTGTGCGGGTCGCCGTGAAATCCGCACCGCCTTCCGCGCGCACACCGCTGGTGCAGGTAAAGTTGCTGTCGCCGTTGCTGCCGTCGCTGATCCTGTGCAGCGGCGAGAACTACTGGGACCACCGCGATGAGAAACCGGAGGTTACGCGCAAGGATCCGGAATTTTTCCTGAAGACCGCGCTGGGTGTGATCGGTCCCGGTGATGACATTGTGCGTGACGAACGGGTCACACAGAAGCTCGATTACGAGACCGAGCTGTTGATCGTGATCGGCAAGGCCGGCCGGCACATTCCTGCAGCAAAGGCGCTGGACCATGTTTACGGCTATACGGTGATGAATGATGTCACTGCGCGCGACCGGCAGGTCACGCTGCGCCCGGACGGATCATCGGTCTATAATCTCGGGCCGGGAAAGAATTTTGACACCTGCGCGCCCATCGGTCCGGCGATCGTGACCGCCGATGAGGTGAAAGACCCGCAACAACTGGCGTTGAAGACTTATGTCAACGGCGAACTGCGTCAAAGCAACGTTACCGGGAAAATGATCTGGACCTGTGCGCAACTGATCGAGTTTTTCTCGACGTTTGTCACGCTGCAGCCGGGCGTGGTGATTTCGACAGGCACTCCCGGCGGTACGGCCTGGGGCACGGATGCGGAGCTGGGCGGCAAGAAACCCATGCGCAAGGATGTGGTCACGGCGAAGGGTTATCTGCAGCCGGGCGACGAGGTGGTATGCGAGATTGAAGGTGTGGGCAGGCTGGTAAATCGGATTGTGGCGGCGACGTAGTCGTAGCCTGATATCTAGTCAATACAATAACGGAGGATGACATCATGAAACTCAAGCACATTACCTTTGCAGTATTCGGTGCGCTGGCTGCTGCCGGCGTGCACGCGCAGGATGCTTTTCCGAGCCGCGGCGTCACGATGATCGTGCCGTTTCCGCCGGGCGGCGTGGCCGATACCACGGGCCGGCCGACCGCGGCGATCATGGAGAAATACCTGAAACAGACGGTAACCATAACCAATCGCCCCGGCGCCGGTGGTGCCGTCGGCAATGCGGCCGTGGCCAATGCCAAGCCCGACGGTTATACGATGCTGATGGGGCTGTCGAGCGTGTCGGTCATTCCGGAGGCGGACAAGCTGTTTAATCGCAAACCGGCGTATACGCTGGAGCAACTCGATCCGATCGCGCTGATCTCGGCCGATCCGATGATCCTGGTGGTGCATCCGTCGCTGCCGGTGAAGACGGTGAAAGAGGTTATCGCGCTTGCAAAGAAGAATGACGGCGAGCTGTCATTCTCGTCCTCGGGCGTCTACGGTGCGCTACATATGCCGATGGAAATGTTCATGCATGCGGCGAAGATCAAGCTGCGCCACGTGCCCACAACCGGTGGCGGTCCGGCCATCACCCAGTTGCTTGGCGGTCACGTCACCATGACGGCAGGCGGACCGGCGGCGATTTCGCCGCACGTCAAGGCGGGCAAGCTGCGTACCATCGTCAGCTGGGGCGATGACCGTCATCCGAACTATCCGGATGTGCCGACGTTCAAGGAATCCGGTTACGACATCACCTATTACATCTGGGCCGGCCTGTTCGTGCCGCATGGCACGCCGGAATCGGTGACCAAGGTACTGCGTGATGCTGTGCGCAAGGGTGTGGCCGATCCCGAGTTCAAGAGCCAGATGACGAAGATCAATTCGCCGATCAAGTACATGGACGCGCCCGACTTCCAGAAGTACTGGGATGCGGATGCCAAGCGGCTGGCTGCAGTGGTAAAGATCGTCGGTAAAGTCGGGAAATAAATGACGGCACCCGCGGAGCAGCAGCCGTCTCCGGTTGCCAGTACCGGAATCAAGAGCGATCTTGTTTCCGGTCTGGTGCTGGTGGCGCTGGCAGGTTACATCCTTTGGCTGAATCAAAAATTTCCTGTCGGCAGCCTGGCTGATCCAGGTCCGGGTTATGTGCCGATGCTGCTGGCCATCGGCCTGGGTCTCGTCGGTCTGCTGGTGGCTGTAATGGGCGGTCGTTCCCGCCCACTGGCTGCAATTCGCTGGCCGGAGGGCACGCGGGCGGTCATTATCCTGGTGGCGTGCACGGCTGCCGGACTCGCATTGGAATACATCGGTTATCGTCTGACGATATTTGCCTTTCTGGTGTTCTTCATCGGTGTGATTGAACGCAAACCACCGCTGCCGGTGGTGCTGGTGTCCGGCGGATTCAGCTTGGGTTCGTATTACATCATTGGCGACGTGCTGCATGTGCCATTGCCTGTCGGCCCCTGGGGATTCTGATGGTTGAAACTTTTAATGATCTGATGCTCGGATTCTCGGTCGCGTTTCAGCCGCAGATCCTGATGTATGCCTTCGGCGGCTGCATCATCGGCACGCTGGTGGGGATGATGCCCGGTCTCGGCCCGCTTGCCGGAATCAGTCTGCTGCTGCCGGCAACCTTCGGCCTGAATCCGATTGTCGCCATCGTGCTGCTCGCCGGCGTTTATTACGGTGCGATGTACGGCGGCTCGACCACGTCCATCCTGATGCGCATCCCCGGTGAGGCAGCGTCGGTGATGACCTGTGTCGATGGTTATGCGATGACCCAGAACGGCCGCGCCGGCCCGGCCCTGGCAATTGCCGCCATCGGGTCGTTCTTCGCCGGCACTGTCGGTGTGATCGGCCTGATGCTGCTCGCCCCGACGCTGGCAACTTTCGCGTTGCGTTTCGGCCCGCCCGAATACACGGCGCTGCTGCTGATGGGGCTGTTCGTGCTCGCGTATATGAGCGGCGGTTCGATGCTGAAGACACTGGCAATGGCGATTTTCGGTTTGCTGCTGGGCATGATCGGCATTGACATCATGAGCGGCTACACGCGCTTCAGTTTCGGTATCGTAGAACTTGGCGACGGTGTGGGCATTGTTTCGGTCGCAGTGGGTCTGTTCGGAATTTCCGAGATTCTGCTGACGGCAGGCAACCAGGACACGCCGCAGGTGCAAAAGCCGACACTGCGCGAACTGATTCCGTCGAAGGAGGAATTCCGCCTGTCAGCGGGGCCGATCATGCGCGGCAGCCTGCTCGGTTTCATGATTGGAATCATCCCCGGCTCGGCGCACATCATTTCCTCGTTCGTGTCCTATGGCATCGAGCGGCGCATGTCGAAGCATCCGGAGCGTTTCGGCAATGGCGCGATCGAAGGCGTGGCCGGTCCGGAGTCGGCGAACAACGCTGCTGCCACGGGCGCATTCGTGCCGATGCTGGCGCTGGGTATTCCGACGAGCCCGGTGACTGCCGTAATGATCGCGGCCATCATGATCCACGGCATTTCTCCCGGCCCGATGCTGATCCAGGAGCAGCCTGAATTGTTCTGGGGTTTTGTTGCCAGCATGTATGTCGGCAACCTGGTGCTGTTGATCCTCAATCTGCCGATGGTCGGCCTGTTCGTGAACCTGCTGCGCATTCCGTATGCCTATATGTATCCGTGCATACTTGCGTTCTGCATACTCGGCGTGTATTCCGTCAGCAACAGCATCATCGATGTCTGGATCATGCTGGTAATGGGCGGCGTCGGTTACGTGTTGCGTAAATTCCACTATGACCTCGCCCCGGTGGCGCTCGGTCTGGTGCTGGGGCCGATGCTGGAACTGTCACTGCGGCAGTCACTGGCACTGAGCGGCGGCGAGTACGGCATTTTCCTCGAGCGCCCGATTGCGATGACCATGTTCGGACTGGGCGGGCTGCTGCTGCTACTGGCGCTCAAACCGCTGATCTTCAAGAGCAAGGACTGGCGTTCCAAGGTGGGTCTGGAGGACGAGGCCGACTGACCGGATTTCCGCGGTAAACGCTGCGACGCAAGTTATTGATTTTAAAATAAAAATGTGTTTCCTACGGATGGTGATGGCGAGTCTGCTGGGCATGGTTGTGCTCCCGGCAACGGCGCTGGACCTGCCGCACCTCAGCGGCGGACCCTATGTGCCCACGCCCCAGCGTGTGGTCGATGAAATGCTCAGCCTTGCACGGTTGAGCCATCGCGATTTTGTCATCGACCTGGGATCCGGCGACAGTCGCATAGTCATTACTGCCGCGCAGAAATTCGGCGCGCGCGGCAAGGGCTACGACATCGACAGTGAACTGGTCGAGCGCAGCAACCACAGCGCGCGCAGGCTGAGACTTGAAAGCCGCGTGCATTTTGAGCAGCGTGACGTGCTGCAGGCGGACCTGCGCGAAGCCACGGTCATCACGCTGTGCCTGCTGCCGGAATTGATGCGTACGCTGCAGGCCAGGTTTCTCAGGGAACTGAAACCGGTCACGCGCATCGTGTCGCACGATTTTGAGTTTGAAGGCTGGAAGCCCGAGCGCAGCGTGAATCTGAAGCTCGACGAGAAATACGATCTCTCCGGCTCCTGGTCATCCACGATTTACCTTTGGACTGTGCCGGCGCCAAGGTGACAGCACCTGCTGCGATCCCGGCGCCGCGCCAGCCGTCGTTCGGTTTCATGCTCACGGTGCTGCTCGGTGGCCAGACCATAGGCACCATGGGCACGACAATGATTCCCGCGGTCGCGCCCAAGGTCGCCGAGACCTACGGTATTTCATCCGCACTGGTCGGCTACCAGATCAGCATGCTCGCGGTGGCGATGATTGTCGCATTGGCCTTCGGGTCCAAATTCAACCTGCGCTGGGGTTCGACGCGCATGCAGCAGATCGGGCTTGCACTGGTTGCCACCGGCGGGCTGATCGCGATCCTTCCGCATGTCGCGTTTTTCTTCCTGGCATCGATTGCCCTGGGCCTGGGCTACGGCATGCTCACACCGTCGGCTTCGAACCTGCTGATCCGCTTTACGCCGCCGGCGAAGCGGAATCTTATTTTTTCGCTGAAGCAGACCGGTGTGCCGCTGGGCGGTATCGGCGCGGCGCTGATTACGCCTGCGGTGGCCGTGGCCTGGGGCTGGCAGTGGGCGATCGCCGCGAATTCGCTGGCGCTGTATTCGCTGGTGCTGGTGCTGCAGCGCGCACGGCCGTTGTGGGATACCGACCGCGATCCTGCCGCACCCATAGGCGGCAATCCGTTCAGCAGCGTGATGGTGATCTGGCGCAATCCGTCGCTGCGGCTCTTGTCATTGTCCGGCGGTTTTTTCGTAATCGTACAGTTCGGCATCACCACGTTTACCGTGATCCTGTTCAACGAGGAACTGGGCTGGGGCCTGATCGAAGCCGGCTTCGTGCTCACCGCGTCACAGGTCGGCGGTGTGGCCGGCCGCATGTTCTGGGGCTGGATGGCCGACCGCATGGGCAACGCGTTCTCTGCACTGCTGATCCTGGGTGCGGTGATGGTGGTGTCGTCGCTGCTGTGCATCGCGCTGACGCCCGGCTGGCCGATGGCCGGTGCCTGCGTGCTGTTTTTCGTGATGGGTTCCACCGCCAGCGGCTGGAACGGTGCCTTTCTCGCGGAGGTCGCGCGCCTGGTACCGCGCGACACCATCAGCACCGCGACCGGCGGTTCGCTGGTCTATGTCAATTCGGGCAAGGCGATCGGGCCGATCGCCGTGGCCAATGTCGCGCTGCTGACGGGTGATTACACCACCACGTTCGCGTTGCTCGCCGTGCCGGCGGCCGCCGGTTTGTGGTGTCTGTGGGCGGCGCACCGGGGACTGACGCCGAGGTAATTGCGCGGGCTGCGGTGCGGCCGCTCAGCGCGCCAGGCGATTGAGGCTCCGCAGGAACAATTCGGCGCAGATCGTGCCGCGTGCGAAAGCGCCGAAGCCGAGGACCATCGCGCCGAATATCTGCAGTGCATAGCCGAATAGATGCACCACGGACAGCGCGAATGTTTCAAGGAACGTTCCCAGGCCGATCAGTGCGCAGCCGGCTGTGACAAAGCTTGCGCGCGCCCAGAAGACGGTTCGTTTGGAAAATTGCTGAGCCCCGCTCATGCATAGACCATAGCGCATTCAATCGTGTCGCACCACGCCGGCGCAATGCGCCGCTACTATGCACGCTGCAGGGGCAGCCCGGTTGTGATCGGGCCGCTGACAGGGCCATTCTGCCGGGTACGACATATGCTTAAGTAGCATCACCCTGTTTAATCTTTTCGAGAGGTGATGCATGAAAACATTTTTCACTCCGATCTGTACCGCAATGATGCTCGCGTTGTCCATGACAGCCGCGGCGCAGACTTATCCCGCAAAGCCGGTACGCATGGTAGTTCCGTTCGCGCCCGGAGGTCCCAACGATATCCTGGGCCGTCTGATCAGTCAGAAGCTCACCGAAACCTGGGGCCAGACGGTGGTGGTGGAGAATCGCGGCGGTGCAGGCGGAACTGTGGGTCTGGAAGCGGCATCGCGCCTGCCCGGGGATGGGTACGCAATTGCGATGGGCGGTTCCAGCAATCTGGCGGTGGCACCCAGCCTGTATGCAAAACTGGCGTACGATCCGGTCAAGGATTTCACTCCGATCATCAATGTCGCGATCGTGCCCT